>JAZROM010000001.1:0-32198 GCA_045648745.1 Acutalibacteraceae bacterium
GACCGCTTTGCGTTTTTGACGTGCTTCGCCGTTTCCTTGAATACACAGGTTACGACGTTCGTTTTGTTCAGAACTTCACTGATATCGACGATAAAATCATAAAGCGCGCAAACGAAGAAGGTACAACCTACAAGGACGTAAGTGAGAAATACATCGAAGAATTCTGGAAAGACGTCAAGGGTATGAACATCCGTGAGGCAACTGTTCATCCGAAGGCAACAGAAAACATCGATGAGATTATCAACATCGTTTCAACTCTTATTGAAAAGGGCTATGCTTACGCTGTTGACGGTGACGTTTATTTCAGCCCCAAAAAGTTCAACGAATACGGTAAGCTTTCACATCAGCCTCTCGAAGACCTTGAGGCAGGTGCAAGAATTATGGTCGGTGAAGTCAAGAAAGAGCCGATGGACTTTGCTCTCTGGAAGAACGCAAAGCCGGGCGAGCCTTATTGGGAGTCACCGTGGGGTCACGGCAGACCCGGTTGGCACATCGAATGTTCAGCTATGGTAAGACGTTACCTCGGTGATACAATCGACATCCACTGCGGCGGTCAGGACCTTATATTCCCCCACCACGAAAACGAAATTGCACAGAGTGAATGCTGCAACGGCTCACCCTTTGCAAATTATTGGATGCATAACGGTTACATCAATGTTGACAACGTTAAGATGTCAAAGTCACTCGGCAACTTCTTCACAGTGCGTGACGTTGCTGAGGCATACGGCTACGAGCCTATCCGTTACCTTATGATTTCTTCACATTACAGAAGTCCCATCAACTACAGCACAGATGTTATTGAGCAGTGCAAGGCTTCTCTTACAAGACTTTACACCTGCCGTGACAACCTTGATTTTGCTCTCAAGAATGCAGTTGACGGTGATGTAAGCGAAGAAATCGCAGCAATGCTTGAAAAGCGCCGTCAGCAGTTCATCGATGCTATGAACGATGACCTTAATACAGCAGACGGTATTGCAGCAGTGTTCGAGCTTGTACGTGACATCAACTCAAATGTTATCACTGACGCACCCGTTAAGGGCAACTGCGAAGCTGCAGCAAAGCTCTTTGACGAGCTCTGCGATGTACTCGGTCTTGTTTACAACAGAAAGTCTGACGACCTTGACAGCGAGGTTGAGGCACTTATCGCACAGCGTACTCAGGCAAGAAAAGACAAGAACTGGGCAGAGGCTGACAGAATCCGTGACGAGCTTAAGGCTATGGGCATCGTGCTTGAAGACACAGCACAGGGCGTTAAGTGGCACAAGGAATAAAAACAACTGAAATATAAACGACAAACATCTTGTGGGATAATTTAAAACCACAAGATGTTGTTCTTTTTCGTCAAAAAATCGTATTTTGTACCATAATTTTGCGTTTTAATATTGAAATCAAAACTCATTTATGATAATATAAATTAAATATTATCAGGAGAGGTGTGCCAAAATGAAAAAAGGCAAAGGTTTTTTTGGTGAATTTAAGAAATTTATCTTAAGAGGCAACGTTGTTGACCTTGCAGTCGGTGTTATCATCGGTGGTGCTTTCCAGGCTATCGTTAAGTCTTTGGTTGACGATATCGTAATGCCCCTTGTAGGTATGGTTACAGGTAACATTGACTTCTCACAGCGTGTATGGAAAATCGGTGAGGGTGAATTTGCGGCTACAGTTACATGGGGTAACTTTGTTACAGCAGTTCTCAACTTCCTTATTATGTCATTCGTAATTTTCTGTTTTGTTAAGCTTATCAACACAATCACAGAAAAGGCTACAAAGAAAGACAAAGAACCCGAAGCAGCACCCACAACAAAGAAGTGCCCGTACTGCTGTTCTGAAATTGACATCAAGGCTGTTAAGTGCCCGAACTGTACATCTGACGTAGAGTAATTCACTTTCTTCTTGGGAGAGGTTTTCTTGGAAAAGGAAATTGTTCTTAAAAAAGCAATAATCGGCGGCTTTGACCGTAACGAAGTTATTAACTGCATTGCAAAATTGCAGGAAGAAGCTATCAGCGCAAAGAGTGAAGCTGAAGAGTTTAAAAGCCTTCAGTCAAAGATTGACGAGCTTCAAGCATTGATTGCCGAAAAAGATGCCGAAATTGAACGACTTTCTGCTGAAATCAAAGAGGCAGAGGGCAGTCTGCGTATATCAAAAACTTCTGCACAGCTTATGCGTGAATCAGTTGAATACGCTGACCGTTACGTTGAAAGTGCAAAAGTCATTGCCGACAATATTTCCGAAAAAACCAACGCAAGCGTTGACGACGCTAAAGCGAAAGTAAGTTCCCTTCTTCTCGACATTACAGGGATATCTGATGATGTCCTTGCATTGTATACTAGCCTTGCAGATCTCAAATCCGAATACGACGCGTTTATGGACCCATCCGAAAATTACCTAGCTGAGGATGAAATTGAAACGCCCGTTGAAGGTGACGAATCGCAGGCAGGTCCACTTGATGAGGAACAGAGCGAACCTGCTGTTCCTCATCAGGATGTGGAAGATGCGAAAGAACTTATCCGCAAAGCCAAGGAAAGATATAAAAAACTTATATAAATACGAAAATTAAACGCTGCTCTTGCGAGCAGCGTTTTTGTTTTAGTTATGATGATATATACGGTTTGTAACAAACCATGTTACTCCCTCGCCTACCCATTTCTGCATTGTCTCAGCTGTGTCAACCGTCCAGCAAGCAAGGGGGATACCTGCCTTTTGCAGTTCTGCAATTTTTTCGGGAGTGTTCGCTTTATTATTGCCGTTGAAGCTCACACCCATATCGGGGTTAGCAAGACAAAACTCCATTTCCTCTTTATCGAGTTTGGATACAAGCTTATAAATTGTTATGTCACTGTTGAGTTCACGCACGATTTCCACTGCTCTTCGGTGGAAAGAAATTACGGAACACGTTTTTGTAAAACCGTATTTTTCGATTAACTTCAGCAGATTTTCGAGTCCTTCTTGCGTGTAGTCCTTAATCTCAATCATCGGCTTAACATTAAATTCAAGACAGGTTTTGAGTGCCTGTTCAAAGGTCGGGATTTTAAGATCGGGATAATCCTTTACATTTGCGCCCTTTACAATGTTGCACGGAACAAGGTCGTAATATGTAAAAGACGAAACCTTACCCGACTTATCACACACCGTTCCGATATCCTCATCGTGCATAAGCACCCATACGCCGTCCTTTGTCTGACGGACATCAATCTCGACATAATCAAAGCCGAATTCTGCTGCTTTCTGAATTGACGGCAGAGTGTTCTCGGGAGCCTGTGAAGAATAACCGCGGTGAGCAACGAGAGTGAGCTTTTCACGCTCGGTCTGTTTGATTATAACTTCAGTAAGAGGTATCGGCGGTTTTGAGCTGAGCCTGTCGGCCGTAATCTTAGCCGAAACCGCCATCGGCAACGCAACAGCAACAACAAGTGCAAGTGCAATCAGCACAAACGGCCATTTTTTGCGTTTCATTATACGCAGTTTTCTTTTTATTTGTTCTTTATTCATTGTGATATCCTCTTTCGAAAATCATCCCATTATCGGGATTTCCAACAAGGCAAAATTAAAGCAATTCAATATAAACATAACTACGGCAATTATTGTTGCCGCATCATGTATAACTGTAATATGTTTTCCTCTGCCGGTTGAAATAAGTATTGCCGAGGCGAAGAGCATCAGCATATCCGTGAAGTAAAATACTCGCTGACCCGATGCATAGATTGATGAGCTGAATCCGAGTACAACCGCACTTGCAACAGATGCCGCAAAAAGCAGTGAAACGGTAATGCCGAGTTTTTTATCCTTGTTTATAATCAGCAAAAGCATAACCGCAAACAGGACAAGAAGCAGAAAACACAAAACAAGTGTCAGAATATTTATAAAATTATAGTCACCGTTTTTAAAAAATTTTTCAAATCCCTTATCGGGAATTGTTTTATTGAAAACAACATAAAAAATATTTAACCCGATTGAAATAGCAACGAAAAATATGATAAAAACTTTTGCAAATCTTTTTACAGATTTATCTTCATACACAGATGAAACAGTGAAGAAAATAAGCAGAGCAAAAATACCCGTAACAATCAAAGACATAAAGAAAGAGTAGCCGAAAAAGTTTGAAAAACCGCATAAGATTTTTTTTAAAATACTCATTTCTTCAAAGCGCGGAAACGAGCCACTTTCCATCGCCTGTCTGCCCGTCATACCGGGTGAAGTGAAGAGCCACACCGCACTTGCAAATCCAAAAAACATTGGCGGTGTGTGATAAAACCTCAATTTCTTTTTGAATGAATTTGCTATAAATAAAACTGTTAAAAACGTAATTGTCAGTGCAGTTGTCTGCTCCTGCGAACAGGCAAGAAGTGAAGCAAAAACCGCAATGATATTCATAACAATTCTGTTGTATTTTATTTCAAAAAGCTCAAAAACCAATGGTGCAACTGTTAACAGAAACGCGGTAAACGGGAACAAAAAAGTAAAACTTCCTGCAAACCAGAATGCACCCGGATTAAGTGCTCCGATGAATACAAGGAACGGAACACTGCAACAAAACATATTTTTCTGTTTTGGCGTGAGTGTTCCCGAAAAAACCGAACAGATTTTTTGTGAAAACCAAGCAATAAAAACAACCGAAACTGCTCCTGAAATTTTCCATAAAATCGGATTAATTTTAAGGAAGCTCATCATAAGAAATTCACTGACCGTCCGTCCCGAAACAGTGAGGTATCTTTGATGAAGCCAATCAATCAGTTTGAAATTTTCTTCGTTCAAAATTCCGAGAAAATGTCCGTCATCAGTTTTGATGATAAGGTGCGTAAAGAAGAGATAAAAAGCAAACGTCACTACACTGAAAATCATCAGCGGATATTTTTCTTTCTTGCTTATTTTTCCTCACCCCTTTTCAACGATTACATACGGTTTTTCTTTTGTGCCGTCGCCACCGCAAACAGTAACGGTATTGTCACACAGATAAAACGCAGGGCATACACCGACAACCGTATCATTTGAAAGTGTCTTATAAAAACCGCCTGCACTTGTCACCGCCGTCACACTCGACGAATTAGTGTCAATCGGCGTGCTCATCCAGTACCAACAATTCTTTCGGATTACCAATCTGTCCGAGCCGTCATTCGCAACTGCAGAAAAGGTCGGTGCTTTTGCTCGCTGACTTTCACTTAATGACTGCAACTGACTTTTTGAAAGCAGAAACATTTTATCAGCGTCTTTATTTTCTTTTATCATTTCAGTTGAAGCGAAATTTTCTTCCGACAAAAATCCGTTCTCACCGTTGAGCCATTCTCTCAGATCACTAGTTTGCCAATCCGAAGATTTTTCATCAAAAGGTCTGAAGCATACTGCATATTCCGACCACGCAAGAGGATTTTCACCGTCAACAACAATCTCCCAGATTATATCTTCGCCGTAGATTTTTCCGAACGCAAAATGGTCACCTTTTTTAAGTTTTACCTGCGTTGTTGCGTCTGTCCTTTCCACGGTTACATTCTGAGGATAGATTACAGAATACAAGTCCGCCTTGTGCTGTGACAGAATCACAGACACAAGGCAGAGAATTACAGAAACAACTGATAAAATTTTCAGAACTGTTTTCTTCATTTTACTAATTAACTATTGAGAGCTTTGAAGCTTTCTTTGTTGTTCTTGTAAAGGGTTTTGAACACTGCAAAATTCTTGTCATAAACTGCTCTGTTTGCAGGGTTGGGTTTGAATGTCTTGACAGCAGGAATAAATTCCTTAACCTTTGCAACATTTTCGATAACACCAAGTCCCACACCAACCATAGCTGCCGCTCCGACAGCTCCGATATCCTGCGGACGGTTAACAACCTCAACAGTTTTACCTGTGATGTCAGCAAGAATCTGACTTGTTACGTCTGAAAGCGCACCGCCGCCGACAAAACGGATAACATCGGATGTCTTGATTTTCTTGTTCTGTGCTTCAAGCATCCAGTTAAGGTGGAAGCAAACGCCCTCGATAACTGCACGGAGCATTTCTGACTTACCTGTATCAATGCTGATGTTAAAGAACATACCTGCAGCATTCGGATCTTCGAACGGGCAACGGTTACCGTGAAGCCACGGAGTGAAAACAACTCCGTTTGAACCTGCGGGAACCTCGCTGATAACCTTTGTCATATAGTCATAAAGACTTGTGTACTCTGTTTCGGGGTCTTCAGCAACGTCTGTCTTCTGCTTGAAAATACCGATTTCGTCAAGGCAGAGGTGGTCACGCACCCACTCAAGGCACTTGCCTGCTGTTTCAAGCTCTGCAAAATAGTTGAATGTATCCGGGTCTGCACCTACGATTGCCGCAATCATCGCAGAGGTGTCAACAAGCTGTTTTTCAACAACTGTTCCGACCCAACCTGATGTACCCTGATAAATATGAGTGTCACCGAGTGCAACACTGCCTGCGCCGACACCGATAAGTGAAGAGTCACTGCCGCCACCGAAAACAGGTGTACCCTCGGAGAGTCCGAGCTGAGTTGCTGCCTTAGCTGTAACCTTTCCGATTATATCCGTTGATTTGAGGATTTTCGGAAGATGATTCATATTGACATCAAAAATACCCGTAACGCTCTTGCTCCAGCCTTCTTTACCCTTTCGTGTATCATAAAGAAGTGTTGCAAAAGCAGAGTCTTCTGTCATTGCAAATTCGTCCGTACAACGGCTGATGAGGAAATCCTTAACATCAAGCCACTTATGTATTTTTTTGTACACATCAGGCTCATGTGCCTCAACCCACTTGTATTTGTAAACGGGGTCTTTAACACTGCAGGCAACAGCACCTGTTGCAATAAGTGACTTCAGAAGAGGAACAATATTTGCACCTGCAATCTGAATACCGTAAGCCATATATTTTTTAAGCTCTTCCTTTGCACGCTGGTCCATATAACTCATCGCTCTACGAACAGGATTGCCGTCTTTATCGACAAGTACAAGTCCCTGTGCCTGAGAACAGAATGAGATACCCGCAATCTGTGACGGCTTGATGTCCGTCTTGCTGAAAAGCTCCTTTGTGGTAGTACACATAGCATCCCACCATTCGTTGGGATCCTGCTCTGCGCCGCCGTCGCCGACCATATACAGGTTGTATGCGCCGTAAGCGTTTGTGATGGGTTTAATTGTTTTGTCAATCTCAAAAAGACAGGTTTTCATGCCGGTTGTGCCGACATCATAAGCAATAACATAAATAGCCATTTTATAACCCCCAAATTGTGTTGACACTATTGTACCATAAAAAAGCAAAATTTGTAAAATATTTTTTAAATTCCATAAAAAATATTTTACTTTATGTGCTAAATATGATATACTGCATATTGGATATAAAGCGTTATCGCTATATTTACAAAAATCTATACATATATCGGAGGAATTACCATGGCTGAAAAATTTGCTATCACCAAGTATCTTGATGCTGATGCTGTTACAAAACAGCTCGATGCGCTTATCAAAAAGCCGATTTACAGCGTCAAGCCCGAGGCTTTGAAGAAGTATGAGGAAGAATACTTCGCAAAGAAGTGCGCAAAGTCAAAGGAAATGATTGAAGTTGCTAAGGGTCGTATCCCCGGCGGCGTTCAGCACAACCTCGCATTTAACTATCCGTTCCCCCTTGTTTTCACAAAGGCACAGGGCAACAAGCTTTATGACGTAGACGGTAACGAGTATTACGACTTCCTTCAGGCAGGCGGCCCGACAATCGTAGGCAGCAACCCTGAAAAGATCCGTAACAAGGTTATCGAGCTCCTCAACGACTGCGGTCCTTCAACAGGTCTTTTCCACGAGTACGAGTACAAGCTCGCAAACAAGATTGCAGAGTGCGTTCCGTCAGTTGAGATGTTCCGTATGCTCGGTTCAGGTACAGAGGCTTGTATGTGTGCTGTTCGTGTTGCTCGTCTTGCAACAGGTAAGAAGAACATCCTTAAGATGGGTGGCGCATACCACGGTTGGTCAGATCAGTTGGCTTACGGTATGAGAGTTCCCGGTACAAAGAACCTTCAGTCTCCCGGTGTTCCGATGTTTGTTTTCAAGCACACAGACGAATTCTTCCCGAACGATCTTGAAGACCTTGAGAAGAAGCTTAAGAAGAATCAGCTTATCGGCGGTACAGCTGCTGTTTTCCTTGAGCCTGTTGGTCCTGAAAGCGGCACACGTCCTCTCAGCAAGGCATTCGTTAAGGGCGTAGAGAAGCTCTGCCGTCAGTATGGCGCACTTCTCGTATTCGATGAGGTTGTTACAGGCTTCCGTATCGGCGTTTCAGGCGCACAGGGTTACTTCGGTGTTGATCCTGATATCACAATCTTCGGTAAGATCATCGCAGGCGGTTATCCCGGTGCAGGCGGTATCGGCGGTCATAAGGACGTTATGGCTCACCTCGGTGCAGGTCTTGACGGTTCAGGCAAGAAGGTTAAGAAGGCAATGTGCGGTGGTACAATGGCTGCAACTCCGCTTTCATGTGTTGCAGGTTACTATACACTTTGCGAAATCGAAGAGTCAAATGCTTGTCAGAAGGCAGGCGAAATGGGCGACAGACTTATCAAGGGTCTCCAGAAGTCCATCGAGAAGCACAACCTTCCCTTCGTAGCATTCAACCAGGGTTCAATCTGTCACCTTGATACAGTTGGTACAATGCACTATTCAATCGACTGGTCAAAGCCGTGGCTTATTCCTGATGTTCTTAAGCAGACAAGTGCTCGTAAGAAGGAAATGGAGCATATGGGTGCTGCTTACATGGCAGAAGGTATGGTTACTCTTGCAGGTAGCCGTCTTTACACAAGTGCAGCTTACACTGAAGCTGACATCGATGACGCAATCGCACGTTTCGACAGAGTATTCGACAACTGCGGCAGAATCGGCTAATAATTGAGTTGACAACCGTCAACCTTTAGGAGAATTAATTATGGCTTACAATATAGACGAAGCAAAAGCATTGGTCGTTGAGGCCGGTAAAAAGCTTCTCGAGACAGGTCTTATTGCCCGTACTTGGGGTAACGTAAGTGCAAGAATTTCTGACACTCAGTTCGTTATCACTCCCAGCGGCAGACCGTATGAAACTCTCACTCCCGACGATATCGTTGTTGTAAACATTGCTGACTGCTCTTACGAAGGCGACATCAAGCCGTCAAGCGAAAAGGGTGTTCACGCTGACGCATACAGACTTCGTCCCGAAGAGAATTTCGTTATCCATACACATCAGATCAAGGCATCTGTTGTCGGTGCGGCAGGCATCAACATTGATGTGCCTGAAAAATATGCAGCACTTTTCGGTGACTGCGTTCCCGTTGCCGATTACGGTATGCCCTCCACTTCAAAGCTCCGTAAGGCTGTTGAGACTGCTTATGCAGAATATCCCAACAGTAAGGCTATCCTTATGAAGCAGCACGGCGCTGTTGTTACAGGCAACAGCTTTGAACAGGCTTTCGAGGTTGTTTCTGAGCTTGAAAACCTCTGTGAAGAGAAGATTCAGAAGGCATATATGCTCTATGAAGGTACTCCTGAGTATTCTTACAAGGCTATGCTTAACAGCTATATCAAAGCAATCGGTGCAGGTAAAATGCCCAAGCAGATTACTGATTTCGGTGAGAGTACAAGAATCGGCTCAAAGTTCGAAATCCGTTATAAGAACGGCAAGGAATTCACTGTTGACATCAAAACTGCTAAATCAACATCTGAAGAGGCTCTTCCCGCAACTGCTATGGTACACGCAGAGATTTACGCTAAGACAAACGCAGGCTTTATCAAGCACCTCACCGCAAGTGAGATGGTTGCAGTAAGTATTGCACAGGGCACAATTGCTCCCCGTCTTGACGACTTTGCACAGATTGCAGGTACAAAGATCAACTCTTTCAAATGGGACGGTTCACGCGCATCTGCTAAAAATGCTGCAAAGGCTGTCAAGGGTAACAACGCAGTTCTTATTTCAGGTGCAGGTGCACTCTGCACAGGCACAAAGGAAAGCGACCTTGACGCAGTTGAGCTCATTATGTCAAGAGAATGTCAGACTATCATCGGTTCCGTATTCTTCGGCGCAGGTGAAGTCCTCAGCCCGATTGATGCAAACATTATGAGAGTTATCTATCAGACAAAGTACTCAAAGAAAGCTGAGTAAATTTCAATAAAGCAACCTCGTCGATTGACTCGGCGAGGTTTTCTTTTTTAGACTTTATTTATCCTTAATAGTGTGGTATAATATATTCGCATCAAACACGAGGAGAAAATGAAAATGGCAGATACAGTTTACAAAGAGACGAGAAAAAAGCATAATCTTACACGTGATGAGGTTTGCGATGAAGCATCACTTCTCAACTTCCCTCTTCAGCCGGAAAGACTTGAGCGAATCGAAAACGGAAAATTCGGCATTTCACCCGAAGAGGTAATGCTGCTTTCCAAAATATACGGTGAGCCGACACTGTGCAATCACTTCTGCTCAAACGAGTGTCCCATCGGCAAAAAATATGTGCCTGAAATCGAAGTGAAAGACCTGACACAGATTGTGCTTGAAATGCTGTCTTCACTCAATTCGATGAAAAACAGTCAAGAAAGACTTATCGAAATTACGGCAAACGGTGAAATCGGTGACGATGAAATCCGTGATTTTGTATTCATTCAGAATAAACTCGAAAAATTGTCAATGACAATTGAAAGTCTTCAGCTCTGGGTTGAGCAAATGCTTGCCGACAAGAAAATCAATCTTGAAAAATATAATGAAATTATAAGCGAATAAATTGTCGGGCATTGTATATATCACAGTGCCCGTTTTTTGCACTTATTGTAAAAATCAGGGTCAGTTTTTTGCACAGAGTGTTATTCCGATTTGATGGCGGATACTGTATTATATAATCACACAAACACAAAGGCTGTTTGTGGTAAAACCGTATCGCACGTCGGCATATTTTACCGCTTCGGTGCAGGATAAAAAGTGCGAGACCCGTCTACGGGAAGCAAGGGAAAGAATATTTTGATATGCCGACGGTATCCTGTGCCGGAGTTTCAGGAGAAATCGGGTTTTAGGTGGTGTTTTTATGTTTTGGGGACGCATTTGGTTTTTTCTGATGGGATTTTTTTGTATATGGCTCGGTTATAAGGTATGGTTCAAAGAACAAATCACATTGCTTCACGCTTCACGTTATTCCAAGCTTAAAGACGAAAACAAAAAAGCTTTTTGCAGAACATCAGGATTCGGAATAATTTTAATCGGTCTGGCTGCTTTGTTAGAAACTTTAGTTTTTCTGATTACATTTTCTCTGTGGAGTCTTCTTATTCTTATAGCAGGACTTGCTGCAGGTATTGCAATCCTGGTTTATGCAGACAAAAAATATAATCGTTAAGACATACAAACAAACTAAGATTTAACACAACAACAAACAAACTATAAAATATAATGAGGTGATAAAATGTTGGATATTCTGTTTACGGTAATTTTTATTGCACTGTTTTTGTGGACACTTAAGCTCATGTTCAAAATCTCGTGGGGCTTGGCTAAAATATTTGCGACCATATTACTTGTACTTGCACTTCCTGTGCTTGTGCTTTGCCTGATTTTTGCAGGAGGCTTCGTTTTGCTCATCCCCATCGGAATTGTGGCAGGCGTTGTCGGAATAATCAAGATGTTCACATAAACAAAAACCAACGCAGAAAATCAAAATCTGCGTTGGTTTTATTTTTGTGCTATGTATTACTTCGTAATCTTATATCTTGTAAGATTTGTGCTTAAGCGACGCTCGCCTCTGTCGAGAACACAGAAAACAGGCTCATTATTTTCATCAATATAAATCGTCATTCCCTCTGCCTCGATTGCTTCACCTACATTTCGGGTAAATTCAACCTGAACAAATCCGCTTTCTACATCCACGCTGTAAATATGCTTGTTTCCGTCAAGTTCATCGCAGGACATATAAAGCTTTCCGTCGTACATCTCTGCACCCTGAACCCTGTCTACAGGCTGAGAAAGTGCAACAGTTTTTACAAGTTCAAGTGTTTCAAGAGCAAACACATTGAGCACTGTTGCGTTTGTCCATTCCGCAGTGTAGATATAATTTTTTTCAACATCAACAGCACACCACGGTACACCTTCCTTATGAAGCTCATATGGAAGCGGATAATATTTGCCTGTATATTTCAGCGTTTCAGCATCATAAAGAACAATACACGAACGCTCGTAATCGGGACCATCCTCTACCGAAGCATAAACAATTCCGTTATAATAGCTGAGTCCGCCGATATGATCATAACCCATATCCTCAAGCTCGTCAGGAATCGCATTGGTCGTAATTCGAAAAATTTCACCCGTCTTGATGTCTGCCTTGCCAAGATTTTTCTTGCCACTGAAATAGAAATGCTCACCGTCGTTCGTAACGCCCTGTGAAGACATGTGATTATCATAAAGAACATAGGTGGTTTTTTCTATTATATCAGCTCCTACGGGTGCAGGTGTATTCTTTTCGTCGCCACCTACAACAAGTAACATAATTATCGAAATCAATGTTACTATCTTTTTAAAAACAACATAAATTATACCAAATGTAGCCGTCATAATATCCCTCCGAAAAATCTTTCATCCTTTTATCTTTCTTAAATTTTCAAAAAAATCCGTGAGCTTCTGCGCACATTCTTCCTGCATAAAGCCTGATACAACTTCAGGTTTATGGTTATAAGGCAGCTCAAAGAGATTGACTACGCTACCGCACGAGCCTGCCTTGTAATCCGATGCACCGTAAACAAGGCGTTTAATACGGCTGTTGATTATCGCACCCGTACACATCGGGCAAGGTTCAAGAGTCACGTACATATCGCACTGCCACAGTCGCCAACCGCCGAGAGTTTTACACGCCTCGTCAATTGCTTCAAGCTCTGCGTGTGCAAGGGCATTTTTATCTTTTTCGCGTCGGTTGCGTCCCCTGCCGACAATTCTGCCGTCAATGGTAACAACTGCACCGACGGGCACTTCACCCTCGAGTGCCGCCTCGTCTGCAAGGCGGAGTGCCTCTTTCATAAAATCAGTATCATTCATCATTGCATCAACCCGAAATTCCGAATAAGGTAAAAACCGTAATTGCAGTTAAAAAACCTGTTATAACAAGTGCTGCAGTATTTGTCTTTCGCGGTTTTAAACGGCTGTCTTTCTTTATGGTGAGTATCCACTTTATAAGCAGATACGATGCGAATACACACGCACCAAAAAGTATCAGCACACCCGACGCACTCGTTACTCTTGTCAAAGAAAGTGAAGTATAAATCGCGTTATAAATCGCAAAAATGAGCGCAGGCGATGTTACAAATGCCGCACGTTTAAGCACCTTGTTTTTTGCCATAACGGTTGCGTCTTTTTTCAGCTTTACATTACAGTTGCGTTTAAACAGCACCATAGCAATCGCTCCGACAAAAACAACTGCCGATGTGATTACATAGTAGAAGAACACACTTGAATCAGGATGCTCGTTGTAATAAATGTTTGTGATAACGGAGAAAAGGTTATTCAGAAAATGTATCGCAACACTCGTCCATATGCTCTTTGTTTTGATGCAGAAATATCCGAGTGCAATGCCGACGATAAACGCAAACGGAATCTGCACCATATTGCCGTGAAGAATTGCAAAACAGAATGATGTTGCAAGGATAGCAAACCAGTCACCGTATTTTCTCAACGGCTGTAACAACACACATCGGAAAGCAAACTCTTCAAACAGTGCAGGAATCACGGCAAAGTTGATGATATAAATCAATGTTTCTATCAATCCCGACGGATTTGCGATGTTATCCATTCCCGAGCCGAATTCAATTCCGAAAATATAAATAATCGAAGAGAAAAGAGACGTTGCCGTGTTGCCGAGCATACAGAACATAAGTCCCGCAAAAACTGCAAGGATGAAAAGCTCTTTTGACTTAGGCATTTCAAAGATGCTCATCTGTTTTCTTGCCGTCGGCTTAGAAAAGATGAAGACAAAGAAAAACGGCAGGAATGTGTAGAAAAACTGTGCAACAGCACTTATAGCGTGGAAGTAGAATGTGTCCGAAGCGTAGAGTTCAGAAAGTGGTGTGAAACGGATAAACACCGCAACAACATTCTGCATCAGCACACACATAAGCATAACAAGACCTGCGGAAAATCCGAGACGGCGCAACGAGTTGAAGTGCTTATCAAGAAGCGGATTCTGACCGCCGAACATATTGTAAAGATTCTGATAATAATTATGACTGCCCGTCTGGTCAGCATAGTGCATTGTGTAGTCGCTGCCGTTCATTTTTCCACCTCGCTTTTTCGACATTTTGTCCTATAAATTAATTATATCCTAATACTTCACATTTATCAAGGCTATGAATTGTTAACTTTTTAAGAACAAGATAATAACACTTGTTTTTTTATGTAATTTAATGTATACTTTAATGGTATATAAATTTAAGGAGATGACTTTATGGATCCAATTAAGGTTGACTTCACCGGCGGTTCTTCAAACGGACCTGACAAAAAGACCAGTGTTGTTATCCCTCCCGAGAAAAAGGGACTTAAAATCGTAGTAAACATCATCGCTACAATTCTTTTCGGCGCTGTGCTTTATTACTTTATGCTTCCCGTTTTCAACTTCAAATCAGTTATGATGTACGCATTCTTTGGTGCAATGGCAGTATTTTATATTGCTATCAACTATGTAACCAGCGGTGCTTTGCGTACTCCTGACTACTCACCTTATGCAAACAAGTCTTCACTTGTTCCGAAGATTATCATCGGCATACTCGTTGCAGTTGTCGGTATAGGCTTTATTGTATCATCGGTTTTCTTCCGTGCATCAAGTTATGCAAAGATTATTGATGTGCAGACAGGTGATTTTACACAGGAAGTTGCTGAGGCAGACTTTGCCAACGTTCCCGTAATTGACGAAACAACAACAGCAGTTATGGCAGACCGTGCACTTTCCGATCTTTCTGAACTCGGTCTTGTTTCACAGTTCACAGTTCAGCCGAACTACTATCAGATCAACTACAAGGATACTCCCGTCCGCGTTGCTTGTCTTCAGTATTCAAACATCATCAAGTGGTTCACAAACACAAAGAACGGTCTTCCCGCTTACATCATTGTTGATGCTACAACACAGAAGGCAGATCTTGTTGAGGTTGAGGGCGGTATCAAGTATTCAACTGCTGACCACTTTAACAAAAACGTTAACCGTCACGTGCGTTTCCAGTATCCCACATACATCCTCGACACACCGACATTTGAGATTGACGAAGCAGGTCATCCGTACTGGATTTTCGCAAAGCTTGATATGACAATCGGTCTCTTCGGCGGTAAGGATGTTACAGGCGCAATCATTGTTGACGGTGTAACAGGTGAAAGCACAGAATACTCTATCGAAGATATCCGTACAAAGGAAGAGCTTCAGTGGATTGACCGTGTTTATTCTGCACAGCTTCTTAACGAGCAGTACAACTTCTTCGGCAGATATCAGGGTGGTTTCTGGAACTCTATCCTTGGCCAGAAGAACACATACTCAACAACAGAGGATTACTCTTACCTTGCTATGAATGACGACGTTTATATGTACACAGGTGTTACATCCCTTACAAACGACGAGTCAATCACAGGCTTCATTCTTATTAACCAGCGTACAAAGGATGCAAGATACTATGTAATGTCGGGTGCTAAGGAATCTTCTGCACAGTCTTCTGCAGAAGGTCTTGTTCAGCAGTATGACTACCGTGCATCTTTCCCGCTTCTTCTTAACATCGACGGTGAGCCGACATACTTTATGTCTCTTAAGGACGCAAGCAGCCTTGTTAAGGGTTATGCTATGATCAATGTTGGTCAGTATTCAATCGGTGCAACAGGCACAACTCTTGCTTCTTGTATCGACAACTATGTTAAGGAACTTGCAAAGAACAACATTAAGGTTGATGTTGACACTGATGAGATTGTCGACAACCCGACAAACGATCCTGTCGGTGAGACAATCACTGCAACAGGTACTGTTACTGAAATCAGAACAGCAGTTATCGACGGCAACAGTGTTTACTACATCAAGCTCGATTCTTCAGACAGTTACTACTCTGTAAAAGCTGCTGACGCAGAAAACGTTGTACTTGTTAACAAGGGTGACAGCATCACTGTTACAATCACAACTGACAAGGGCAACATCATCCCTGCTTCTGCAATCGAGGTTAAATAACCAATGAGCAAAAGAACAGTTGAAATTTTCTGGACGGGCGGTTACGACTCGACTTTTCGGGTCGTACAACTCTCCCGTATGGATATAACAGTTCAGCCGTATTATCTTTCCGATAACCGACTCAACGAAAAATATGAGCTTGGTGCAATTGAAAAGATTACGGAACTTATAAAAAAACACCCCGACACAAAGGCCAAGGTTTTGCCCACAATCTATGTTTCAGTTGAGGACAGACCTGTCAGTCAGCCCGTAATCAAAGAAGCCTACAAGCGCATTTTTGATGCGAATTGGCTCGGCAATCAGTATGTGTGGCTTGCAGATTTTGCTGTTGAGCATCCGGGTGTTGAACTCTCCATTGAAAAAGGTACTAATCCCGTAAATCTTATCAACAAGAACGGTGGTTTCAAAAAATGTACCGATTCTGAAATCGGAGATTATTTTGTAGTTAACAAAGACATCACCGACCCCGACTATTACGCGCTTTTCGGCAACTTCTCGATACCGCTTCTTGAGCTTTCAAAGCTCGATATGAAAGAGTTTTTTATGACGCACGGTTACGAGGATGTTATGAAAGCGACATGGTTCTGCCACAAGCCTATCAACGGTAAGCCCTGCGGCAGATGTAATCCCTGCAAAGGTGTAGTTGAGGAAGGTATGGCGGAAAGGCTTGACGAAGAAGCACTTAAACGCTACCGTAAAGCCAAGATTGTTGATTGGTTAAAATCAACTCCGATTTTTAAAATCGCAAAGAAAATACTTCGCAGATAAAAACAGCAGTATCAACTTAAACGTTGATACTGCTTAATTTTTTATTGGTTGTCTTTGAGTTTTACCTTCGGCAAGTCAAGCTTGAATATGGTTGCAAGAAGACGGATTACGAACGTTACGAACACAGCAATAATAATTGACCACGTTCTGTTAACCTCAGAAAGCTGAAGATGATAATACACTGTTCCGCCTGCGATTGATGCGAGAGCATAAATTCTCTTTTTGAGTACAAACGGAATCTCGCAAAGCATAACATCTCTGAGCACTCCGCCGCCGATACCCGTAATAACACCTAGACATACGGCAAGTACGCTGTTAAGACCGAAGCCTGAATCGATCGCCACCTGAACACCCGTCACCGTGAAAAGTCCGAGACCGACAGCATCAAAAATGTTGTTTACACTGTCAACAGTCTTCGCGCTTTGCTGATAGCGTTCACGGAATATGTACGCGATTACAAATACCACCGTAGAAACCACAACAGCAACCATTACATAACGGTAATCCGAGAACATCCTCGGCGGAGTTGCACCAATCAGAATGTCTCTGATTGCACCGCCTCCGAGCGCTGTGATTGAGCTTAACACAAGCACACCGAAGATATCTACCCTTTTGTTAATTGCAACCATTGCGCCCGATGTCGCAAAGGCAATTGTACCGATTATTTCAACTATAAAATATATCAAATCTTCAAGTTGCATTTCCTGACCTCAATATCCTTTATTTGCCAACTACAAGTCTCAGAATTTTCAGCGCATCGGTGGAGTTAATTGATCCGTCACCCGTTATATCTGCACTGAGCTGTCTTGCAGGACCAAGATCCCTTGCACTTACCACAAACTGCAGTACAACAAGTGCATCCGTAGAATTCACCTTTGCATTCATATCCGTATCACCAGCGACAGAAACCGTAAACTCTGCAAGGGTTTTGCCTGAAGCCGTAACTTTGACTTTTGTTCCCGTTGCAACAAGTCCGCCTACCGTACTTGCATAGCTGACAGTCGCACCGCCTTCAAGGGTGAGATATTTCTTTGTAAAATCTTCCGTCTTCATTTCCGCAGGAATGCCCGAAATAATCTTTTTAGAAGCATCAAGCACTGCACCGTCACCCTCTTTGAATGAATATGACGGCGGTGTTACCACAGGAGGCTTCGGTTCTTCCGTTTTGTTTCCGCTCATTCCAAGACCTTTAATTATTTTCGGATAATCGTAATAACAGAAGTTAAGGTCAACATCACCCTGTATACCCGGAACAGAACCATTTTCACTGTACTGCCACATACCGTAAGGTCCGTCGTATGTACATTCACTTGCATACTGCGCAATCCAGAAGTGATAATCGGAGAGCTGATTTGCGTAAAGCTCGTCACGGGCAAAAAATTTATTACAATAAATTCCCGTGTAGAATCCGCCCTTCTCTATTTCCTCACAGAAAGCTCTTGCAACCTCTGTTGCGCGTGATGCGGACAGTGCCACCTGATCTTCTGTTTCCATATCGAAGTATACGGGCATTTCGAGAGTGCAGTTGTTTTGCTCGAGTACATTCAGAACATACCTTGCCTCTTCTACCGCTTCACTCACGGTCAATGCGGCACTGAAGAAATAACAACCGACAGGTAATCCCTGCGCTTTTGCATTTTTGTAATTATCAAGGAATTTTTTGTCTGCGCCGATTGATTTGTTTCCTGTTGCACGGTAACCTATACGGAGAATTACCGCATCGACATTGTCGGCAATTGCGTCCCACGATCTGATTTCGTTCCAGACGGAAAGGTCGATAACATCCCACACAACCTCACCGTAACCGGGTGTAGGCGGTTTAGGCGCATTAACGGTAAACGTGCGTTCAAGAAGCACCTTGTTTTTGTTATATGTATCACTTGCCACGATTTTGTAGACATATGTTCCTGCCTTCAAACCTGAAAATGTCATATATCGGTCAAGCTCGTTTATGTTATATGAATTGGTCTGCGGATTAACGGTTTTTGTAAACTGCAATGTACCGTTCTTGCTTCTGACAGAGCAGGTAACCGCAGTGATTGTATATTCAGACGTAATCGTACCTTTAACCGAAAAGGTATTGCCCTGCAACAAGGTGTCAGGGGCATTTGCCGACTCGATTTTTAATGTATCAAACTGTTCTTTAGAAAGAACCTTAAAATCTTTTTCAAGAAGCACGACATCACTTTCAACCGTATCTGTTGCAACAATTCTGTAGGTATAATCACCTTCCGTCAGCTTTGAAAAAGTCATCAGGTAATCGACACGGTGAATGTCGTACGATTTTGTGCCCGGCTTGGCTGTATAGCCAAAAGCTTCCTCCCCGTCAGGCTTGTATACTCCGATTGTGACCGTAACAAGATTGTTCTCCGATGTTACTACTCCGTAAACAGAAAATGTATTGCCTTCTATAATTTCAGTCGGATAAACTTCGTCTGTGAGTTTAATATCTGACGCTGCAACCACAGGCACAGTTAAACAAAGAAGCAAGGTTACAACAGTCATAATTGCTGAAACGATTTTCTTCATCAACATTGTTTGTTTTCCTCCATTTTTCTACACTTTAAGACATTACCATTATAACATAAATATGGTACTCTGTATACTTGAAAAACAAAAATTTTCTTGGTATAATTTAGTAAATTCAGGAGGCTATTATGGGTATTTTTGACAGAAGTGAATTTTTGATTGGTACTGATGCATTGCAAACGCTGAAAGACTCACACGTGGCAGTTTTCGGTGTCGGCGGTGTCGGCTCCTATACCGTTGAAGCACTTGTACGCGGAGGTATTGGTAAAATAAGTATCTTTGATGCAGATGTTGTCAGTGAGACGAACATCAACCGTCAGTTGGTTGCTACCACAAAAACTATCGGTATGGATAAGGTTGATGTTGCAAAAAAGCACTTGCTTGAAGTCAACCCCGACATTAACGTAGTTGCAAACAAAATGTTTTTCAACGCAGAAACTGCAGATTCGGTAGATTTTTCAAGCTTTGATTATGTGGTGGACGCTATTGATACCGTATCATCAAAACTTCTGCTGATTGAAAAATCAAAAGAAGTAAACACACCGATTATAAGCTGTATGGGTACGGGCAATAAGCTTGATCCGACTCGTTTCAAGGTTACCGATATCAGCAAAACAAGTGTATGTCCCCTCGCCAAGGTTATGAGATACGAACTCAAAAAAAGAGGTATAACCAAAGTCAAGGTTCTGTACTCCGAAGAAGAGCCTATCAAACACGGCCAAACCGAAAACGGCAGACCGATTCCCGGCAGTGTATCGTTTGTGCCGTCCGTCGCAGGACTTATTATTGCAGGCGAAGTTATTAAAGACATTATAAAATAAAAATTATCACCGCAGATGAAAAAAATCTGCGGTGATTTGTTTTTTATTTATTTATCTATCTGCTTGTTATCAGAATTTGAGGATGACGGGCCGGGTCCGTAACCGTAACCGCCGTAGCCATAGCCACCGTATCCGTAACCGTAGCCACCACCATAGCCGTAGCCGTTGCCATAACCGTAGCCACCGTAACCATAACCGTTGCCGTAACCGTAGCCATTGCCATAGCCGCCACCGTAGCCATAGCCCTTCTTTCTGCGTTTACCGTAATAACCGTAACGGAGATAACCCTTACGCTTATAATATCTGCTGTTCTCTTCGCTTCCGCTCATCGTGAATACTGCGCCGACAACATCAATATCTGCACTGCGGATTTCTTCGAGTGTTCTGTTGATATCGTTTACCTTCGCATAGTCACGTCTGATATTATAGATAATACCGTCAGCAAGCGGTGCGATAACAAGGCTGTCTGTAACAACATTTGACGGAGGTGAGTCGATGATGATGTAATCAAACTCGCGTCTTGCCTGTTCAATAACATTGCGGACCTTTTCTGTATCAAGAACTTCTGTTGACTTAAGAGAAATACCGCCCGTAGGAAGAACAAATATACCCAGAGATTTGATAAACTTGACAGAATCAACATAGGTTGATGTGCCCTTGATAATAGGGATAAGACCGTAGGTTGTATCTGACTTGACACCGACAGCGTGAAGTACTGCAGGCTTTCTCAGGTCACTGTCGATAAGAAGAACTGACTTGCCCTTCTGTGCAAGTGAACAGGCAATATTAACTGCAACTGTTGTTTTACCTTCATCTTCGTAGGTACTTGTAATAACAAACGCCTTGTAGCCTTTTTCCGCCTTGATATTTTCAAGCTTTGTGCGGATTGATTTGAAGCTTTCAACAAAGGCAAAGCTGACCTTCGAAGAGTCGGTAATGAGAAGTGATCCCTGCGGAGTTCTTTTCTTCTTGCCAAAGAGACCGACCGGCTTTTCAAGAAGAGGTACAGCACCGAGTACCTTGACATTAACTTCACGACGGAGAGTTTCAAGGTTTGTAACCGTATTGGTTGTGATTGTTATAAAGAATATAATTGCAGCAACAAGCATTGCGCCGATTATAAAGCCATAGAGTGCCTTTGTTGATGCATCGTCGCTATTGGTTACAAACGGTGCACTTGCGCCCTTGATAACCTTAATTGAAAGAGTACTGTCGAAGCTCTGAACAAATCCCGGGAACTCCTCAAGAACAACCTCAAGAGCACGCTCACAGTAAGCCTTGTCTGCACTTGTGACGCTTACTCTGAAAAAGCCGTTAATCCCCTCTTCAATAGTGACGATACCAAGACTGTTCTCAACAAAAGAATGGCTGTAGTTGCTGTCAGGGTCAACTTCCTTAAGCCTGTCCTGAATCTTTTTTACCATTTCGTCACTTTTCAAAAGGTACTGATAAGTCCTTGCATCGGAAGCACCGTAGAAATTTGTTTCCTCTTTATACTCAACCGGAGCATCCTTGCGTCCCGAATAGTCTTTGACAATAACCATCTGGGTCTGCATAAAGCTGAGAGTCATATTAGCAGAATAAACCTCAACATAGGTTGCTTTAGCAATACCGAAGCCTGCACCTGCAAAAATCAGACCGACAATGATAATTGCCCAGATTTTATTCAGAAGATTCTGAACTAAGCGGCCTAAATCCAATCCGCCGCCCTCTTCGTTGTAATATATATTTTTATTGGTATCAAGTTCCTGCATTCTTTACCATCCTTCCCGACATAAAACTGTCGAAATATATCGATAGTCACCAGACTAATTATAAGTTATCATCAACCCTGTGTCAACTGTCAAAAGCCACCGCGTTTACGTATTTCCCTGCGTTCCATCTGTGGTAACTGAGTGTCCGTCAGCACCGCTTTGCCTGCATCGTGCACCATAACCTGCATATTGTACTGACTGATATCAGGCGGAAAATATCTCATCATCTCAGAAAGATTGTTTGCTCTGTGAACAGGCGAATGAGCATCCGTTCCGATGAGCGAAGCGACACCGTTATACGCCATTGAATATGCAAGTTCAAACTCCTGAAGTCCGTCAAAACTTGCAAGACTCGATGCGTTTATCTGGAATATAACTCCGTTCCGTGCAAGCGAATTGACCGCATCGTAATCGAACTGAAAGAACTCATATCTTTCAGGATGCGCTATTATGGGCACAAGACCTGCATTTATAATCTCATTCAGATAATCATAAATTCTTCTGATTTTAACATTTCTGAACGCAAATTCAATAAGCATATACCGACTGTTGTTTATAGTCAGTCGTTTTAAATCATTAGCGAAGAAAATGTCGTCGTCAACAAAAACTTCTGCACCAGGATAGAGTTTGACATCTATCCCTCTTTCTTCAAGCACCTGACGGAGAATACGTATTTTATTGTCTCTGTTTTCAATGAAATGTCCTATATTATCCACAGTTGTGGTATGCGGAGTTGCAACAATGTGCTTGATTCCGTTCATCTGTGCAATTCTGCACATCTGCACTGCCGTCTCAAGGTCACGTGCGCCGTCATCAATTCCGTTGAGAATATGCGAATGGATATCAATCATACCGTATTCGCCCCCTTAGTAACTTTAAAAATCAATTTCTTTTGCCGTAATAACAGCAAAACCCTGTGTCGCAGGTACAACACGCAGACTGTCGGAATAAAATCCGATTCCCATTGTGTCTCCCTGTGCGTAATCAATAACACCGTTTCTGCGTGTACACGTTTTCAGGTGTTCAAGAACTCTTACACTCACAACCTTGTATTCTTCGTTTTCGGTAAGATCGTGCAAAACAGCAAAGCAGTAAGCAAGCATCGCACCTGCAGAGCTGTCTTCAAGAGAAGATGTGAATAACATTCGTCCGAAAGAACCGTCACTTCGCTGATATGATTTTACCGCAGTCATAAATTCGATACAATATTTAAGAAGCGTAACTTTTTCAATATTGTAAGTTTTGCTTGTCATAAGAGTTTTAAGACTGTCTGTTATACCGAGTGCCCACCATGCACAGCCTCTGCCCCAAGCGTAGATACCGAGAGGTGCACCGGTTTTGACATTAAAGCAATGACAAGGCATACGGGTCTCTTTGTCAAAACCAAACTTGCGGTATTCCTTAATCTGTGCAAGTGCAATATCAACATACTCAGGTTCATTATAAACTACTGCGTATTTCACAAGGAACGGACAAATCATACCGACCGTATCAACAAAGCGGATATTTTTAGCATTCGTATTGTAAGGTACCGTGCCGAATTCATCGTAAAGTCCGTTGAGATATTTTGCAACATAGTCCATTGCAGGGCGGATTTTGTTATTGTCTATCACTTTGTTGCAAAGCATCTCGTATGCAAGCATTGCACAGTCAATTCTCTGTGGAGGAACTATCCAGTTACCGCTGTCATCAATATATCTTTCAAGGAGCGAGAAAGCGCCCTCGTCACCGCCCGGTGTAGCATCGGCAGCTTTAAGCACCGCAGCATCCTGCCAATATGCGGTTGCCTCAATTTTTCTGAAATTTTTAATCAATGTTATAAGCCTAAACTTTTTATTTTCGTTGACAGGCAGTTCAGGTGTACCCGATTCAAGCCACTTATCGACAATGAACTGAGTTGCACCGTTCCATTCGTCACTATCTGTAATCGAACCGATTTTGATTCTTCCCAACCAATTAAGGAAAATATCGATATAGTCAAATCCGAGAACTACCAGTACAATCAAAAGCAATATAATTATTAAAACAGCCATTGTTTTTTCCTTTCAGTTTAACAGTCTGTAAAGTTTTTCTATTTCTTCTTCGTTTCCTGTTTTTTCTTCGGAAAGATTTTCAGAAAGTTTATTTCGTAAATCTGTATCATCAATAAGCTTTTCTATTTTGTCTGCAATATCAATTTCATTCATTTCGCAGATAAGACCGTTCACACCGTCGGTTATCTGGTCTGCTACTGTTGTAAAGTTTGTTGCAACAATAGGTCTTTTAAGGCTTTTTGCCTCATCAATGGCAATTGATTTGCCTTCATAGCGTGACGGCTGAACGTAAATATCACATCCTGAAATATACGGATACGGATTTGAGCGTTCACCAAGGAGAATGAAATCGTTCTCAATCCCTGAATCTTTAATCAGCTCTTCAATTTCCGTTTTAAGCTCACCTGTGCCGATATGATACCATCTGACGGGTTTACCGCGTTTTTTGAGCTCTGCGCAGGCTTTTACTGCAAGATCGATAGCTTTCTGCGGTGCAAGTCTGCCGACGGTAGTTATTATGGTTTTATCTTCACCCTCATAAGGAGAAGATTCTTCAGCATATTTATTTAAAATTTTAGGACTTGTGATATTTTCTATAACCACAAATTTTTCTTTAAATTCGCAGAATTCATCTGTCAGACTTTCCAGGCAAACCTGTGACACGGTTACAACCTTATCGCATTTCTGAAAAAGCTTACGGTTTTTTTCTTTGTCCAGTCCGAGTTTTTTGAAGTCGTTGTGCACATAACATATTTTTCGTTGCGCACACACATCGTCTGCAACAAAATAACTTGCATTACCTTCGAGATAACCGATTGCACAGTCATATCTTGCGGTCAAAACAGGTAACTGTTTTTTTAAAAGAGACCACATTTTTTCTTCGCGCAAAGCACCGTCATTCTCTTTACAGCACTGAATGTATTTAACACGGTCAACGACGGAAGATATTTTTCCTTTTTTTATAAAATATTTAACAGCTGATTTCACATCACCGTCAAACATCTCATAGTCCTCTGTTCCTTTTATAACATTAACCTCTTGTGGGATTTTGTCAAAGAAAAGTCCGTCGCGCCTGAAAGACAGCAAATCCACATCATATTTTTTATAATCAAAAAGTGACAGCAGTGTAATAAGACTCTTTTCTGCACCGCCGCTGCGAAGCGACGGAATCACAAACAGTATTTTCTTTTTCACGCTATCACCTCTTTTTAAAGCTTTGTAAGTTTTTCTCCCATCTGCATTGCATCACGCAGATATATAGGAATTTTTTTCATCAGGGTTTCTTTTATTTCCTGCTCTTTTTTTACAAGAGTGTTAAATGCTTCAATTACGGGTTCAGCCTCGTCAAGTTTTCTTGAATTAACCACACACAATTCTTCGCCGAAAAGGTCTTTTGCAAGTCCTCTCGACTTAACACTGTAGCCCAGTACTGCTGTCGGTACGCCGCTTGAGTACGCCGCAATTGTTGCGTGGGTTCTTGCACCGATAAAGAATCTTGTGTGTGCAATGTAACCCTTGTATTGTTTTGCATTAAGATTATCGGGAAGAATCGCAACCCTTCCTCCGTTTTTAAACTCATTGTAAAAATTCATCAT
The DNA here is from genome assembly GCA_045648745.1 of Acutalibacteraceae bacterium. Classification (GTDB taxonomy): domain Bacteria; phylum Bacillota; class Clostridia; order Oscillospirales; family Acutalibacteraceae; genus CAG-488. Next base: position 25,663 of record JAZROM010000001.1, read on the forward strand.
ATACTCATAATCGTTGTTTCCGTCTTCAACAACATGAGGAATAAGCAGAATTTTAAGAGTTGTGTTATCAAGAATATGTTTAATAAAATCTTTTGTAATCTGTGTAATTTTCGGGTTATATCCCTCTACCAACGGACTGACATTAAGACCGAGTGTATTTTCTTTTGTAAATCCGTCAATCGGATCGACATCATCTCTCTCCATACAAAAAGCGGGATCAGGATTAAGAAAAATGTTTGCGTTTGCATTTTTGCTTTTAAGCAGATCATACGTCAACGATTCTCTTGTGAAAATTGCATCAAAATCTGCAAGGCTTAAGAGCTTCTGCTCAGTAAGATCTTCTTCACCGATTGAAGCACCCCAGAGAACAACTTTTTTACCCGATTTTTTGAGCTCCTTCGTAAGCACCTGAATACCGTGATTATCTCCGTAGCAGTATGTATCCCCACCTATTGAAAGGCACACATCACAATCCTGCGCCTGTTCTACTATATCAGAATACATCTTTTTAAGTGCATACTCTTCAGAACCACGCACTTTTACATTGAATGCTGATATTATTTTTTCAAAAAAAGTAAGTCCGCGTGTAGCAAACATTCTTTTTTCAACTTCCGAAATCGCAGAATCTGTTTCCGGTGCAAAAGATGACAAAACAAAATCCGCATCACTGTCTGCATTGCTTACGATATTAACGGTGCCTCTGACAATCGCTTCACAACCGTGGTTCAGACTGCCTACATGATTAAATAAAAAGTATTTCATAAAACTCACCTGAATAAATGTCTTCCCGGCATAAAGTAATCGGATTCATATGATGAAATCATAAACGCATCCATACGGGAATACAGGAAATAAACAAGCACCGTTATTGCCATATACAAAGTTTTGTCTTTAGGCTTTACGGCATAATTTACTACCCATATAGTAAAAATTATAAAGTACAGTGAAAGATAGATTGCCAATCGGGCGAAAATCCAGTTGTACATTGAAATAATATAGATTGCAACATTAATAAAGACGATATTCGTCAGTATATCTCCGATATGCCCGAGCATCTTTAACCGTTCTTTATTAAAGAAAGCCACAATAAGGGGATACGCAATAAACATAACTCTGACAAGACTGCTTCCGCCTTCAACACCGCTTGTAAACCAACCGGTTTCAGAATAGTTAGAATAGCTTGTCTGTTCAAGAGCAGACAGGAATGACGGCAGAATAGCATCAAAAATAACGACACCGATTACACTGCCAAGCGTAATCAGATATGAACTGAGCTGCCATGAACGTCGGCGCACAACAAAATACAGCGGAATCATAATAAGTGCACTGTTGTGCAAACAATAAGCTAACAGAATAATAACGGCATACTTAAAAAAATCGCCTTTTTTTATCGAAAAAAGATACTTTGTACCCAGCAAAACTATTGAAGTCGCCATATACTGTCTCATACCGTTCATTGCGCCGCCGAGGTAACTGAAAGTAACAAACATAAAAATTGCCATTTCAAATCGGGGACAATATTTATAAAGAATAATCAGCGGCACCGGAATTGAAAAAACAGCCGCAAAAGCAATGAGCCACTGCGGATCATCGGTCATATTTCTGATAATATTCTGAAAAAATCCGAACATATTTCCAAAAAACTGTTCGATTTCTACCGGATTATTGTCAGACATCAACTCAAAAGCGTACATATAGTAATATGTGTCACCAACAGTTTTTCGGCAGGCAACAAACACCGTAAAAAACACAACAGGCAAAATTACGGCAACGGGATTCGGCAATGGTTGTCCGAGTCCTCCCGGACGACGGAGAGGTACACGGCGGCAAGCCACTGCTATCATACACATTATTATCGTTGCGACCCAGACAACTTTTTCATAAAAGTCGAAATTAAAAGAAATCATAATTGCCTCAATCTGTGTATTGTTTATAAACCTGCGTTAACTCTTCGAGTACACTTTCTTTTGAAAAAGGTTTAACAAGCTTCACAGCATTCTGAGAAAGTCTGCCGTAAAGATTGTCATCATTTAAAATCATTGTTATCTTTTCAGCCATTGCTTCATGGTCATTCGCCTTGACCACATAACCGTTTTCACCGTTTACGCCAAGAACTCGGTGGCCTCTGTTGTCCGAAAGTACAACAGGCAGTCCGCACGCAAGAGCTTCCATAACATTTACGGGCAGACCCTCGCGGTAGCTTGAGCCGACCGCAATATCACTGATGTGAAGAAGGTCATTTATATCCTCACGGTGGCCGAGAAAATCAACCTTATCTTCAACACCGATTTCTTTTGCAAGACGTACATATTCACCGTTAAAATTGTCTGCGCCTGCAATTATCAGTCTGACATTGTTACGCTTCTCACTGACATTTTTCAATGCTCTGATAAGCATAGCCTGATTTTTGTTTGCATTCATTTCCGCGACATAAATCAGGAGTTTTTCATCCTGCGAATAGCCGAGCTGCTGACGCAATCTTCCTTTTTCTTCTGCGGAAACAGGAAAATATCTGTCACTGTTATAACCGACACCGTTGACCTTTTTTATATCCTTGACAGGAAGTCGTTTTTCAGCACAGTTGTAATCTTCTTCGTTTATCGTAATAAGACAATCTGTCAGAAATGACATTGCAAACTCAATCGGATAGTACACCAACCAATTAAGTATCGGTGCACCCTGGTAAAAATGGAAGCCGTGAGCGGTGTACAGAACTTTTGTCCCGTGCTTTCTGTCAGAAGCTGCTGCAAGCCTTGCAAGAATACCGCCCATCGGTGTATGACAATGTACGATATCGTAATGATTGTCTTTTATAATCTTTTTAAGTTTTTTATACGCCTGAATGTTATCTTTATCTGCAGGTGAACGCTTTATAGGAATTTCGTATCTGTTGTCACAAAAGGGAAGTTCAACATCTCCGTGGCTCGCAACATCTACCTGCCAGCCGAGATCGTGAAACATTTTGAGATAAGGCAAGTGAAAATAATAAAAATGCTCTGTAATTGTTGCAACATACAGTATTTTTTTCATCAATGCACTTCCTCTTTTGTTCCTGTGAATTTTTCCATTGTGTTATCCGCTGCGCTGTTGATACCATCCTGCTTTAAAACGTTAGTGATTGTTTTAAAGAAAATATGTACATCTGTTTTAAGGCTGATACTGTCAACGTATTCAACATCCAGACGGAATTTTTCTTCCCACGAAATAGCGTTTCTGCCATTGACCTGTGCAAGACCTGAAATGCCGGGTCTTACCTCGTGGCGTCGCTTCTGTTCATCATTATACAAAGGCAGATATTCAACAAGCAGCGGTCTCGGGCCGATAAAGCTCATATCTCCCTTGAGTATGTTTATAAGCTGAGGCAACTCGTCCACACTTGTTTTTCTTAAGAAGCTGCCGATTTTAGACATTCTTTCGAAGTCGGCAAGCTCTTTCCCGTTTTCATCGTGAGTACGGACAGACATTGTCCTGAACTTATAAACCGTAAATATTTTTCCGTTCATACCAGGTCTTTCCTGTTTGAAAAGCACGGGGCCGTCACGGTTGATTTTTATAAGTATTGCTGCCGCAACCATAAGCGGAGAAAGGCAAATCAACATCGCAAGAGCAAGGAGAAAATCAGCCGCCCTTTTGAACAATTTGTACATTCTTAATCCCTCACTGATAAATTAATGAACAATACCGTGAGACTGCTGTTCAACATAGTTCGGAACAATTTCTTTAAGAATTCGTCTTATGTCACACTCTTCGGCATTTTTAAGTTCCTCAAGTTTTTTCTCAAAAAGACTGTCGTCCATTTCAAGCGGTTTTGTAACAAAAATCTTGTTATTAGCAGTCATTCTGCGTTCGTTACTTTCCTCCTCAAGGACAAGCTCTTCATAAAGCTTTTCACCCGGACGAAGACCCGAGAACTGAATATCAATTTCTGAATACGGCTTGTAGCCTGAAAGTCTGATAAGGTTTTCTGCAAGTGAAAGAATCTTTACGGGTTCACCCATATCAAGAACAAACACTTCACCGCCGTTTGCAAGACCGCCTGCCTGAGCGACAAGCTGTGAAGCCTCGGGAATAGTCATAAAGTAACGGGTAATCTCAGGATGTGTAACCGTAACGGGTCCACCCTCTTTTATCTGCTCTGTAAAAATCGGAATAACGCTTCCGTTTGAACCCAGAACGTTGCCGAAACGAACAGCCGCAAACATCGTGCTGCCGCCGCACTTTCGCTGGAAATGCTGAACAACCATTTCTGTAACACGCTTGGTCGCACCCATAACGTTCGCAGGGTTAACAGCCTTGTCTGTTGAAATACTTACGAAACGTTTTACACCGAAATCAATTGCTGTTTCAGCAAGATTGTATGTACCGAAAACATTGTTTTTAACTGCTTCTTTCGGACTGTCTTCCATAAGCGGAACGTGCTTATGCGCTGCTGCATGGAAAACAACTGTCGGTCTGAACTCTTCAAAAACCTCTCTGAGTCTTGTTTTATCACGGATTGAACCGATTCGGATATGTATTTCGGGTTTACCTTTGTTGTACGAATCAAGCTGACATTTGAGAAGGTACGCATTATTTTCATAGATATCAAAAATAACAATCTTTTCGGGATTGTATTTTGAAATCTGACGGCAAAGCTCACTACCGATCGAGCCGCCACCGCCTGTTACAAGAATAGTCTGATCTGTGATGTATTTACAAACCTCTGTGTCAAGTTTAACCTCAGGTCTTGCAAGAAGGTCGGAGATGTTGACGTCACGGATTTTGTTAACCTCAACGCCCTCTGACATTTCAAGAATACTCGGTGAAGTTTTAAGCTTACATCCTGTCTCGACAGCTATACGCATAATTTCTGTCTGTCTCTCTGCATCTGCAGAAGGCATGCACATAATAATTGTGTTAACTTTATATCTCTTTACGAGTTCGGGAATTTCCGAACAATTACCTTTAACGGGAACACCGCGGAGTCTTTTGCCGATCTTTGCAGGATTATCATCAACTGCAACAACAGGCTTACCTCTTGTGTAATTACCTGCACCGAGTTCACTGATGATAATCATACCCATATCGCCTGCGCCGACAATCATAACACGGTCAACATTTTTCTCTCTTGAGAAAGTTCTTGTCCAACGGAAGCGTCTTATCACTCTGTATAAAAGTCGCATACCGCCAATCAGAGCCATTGCAAGTACAGTACCCATTACATAAACATAAGCACTCAGACAGCCACGGCTGATTTCTGCCATTGTTAAGCCGAATTTTGCCATAACAATGTCAATTGCGACACTCGAAAGACCGCCTATGGATACAGATGCAACTATATTGGCAAGTTCACGGATACCTGCATATTCCCACATACTTGAATAAACACGGAAAGCATTCAGAAGCAAAAAGAATACTGCAGTAACAGGTAAAAATCTCTCCACAAAAATCTGCGACCACACCTCAATACTTGCTTCCTGATAAACCACATGAATTGAAAGCTGTGCAACAATATAAGCAAGGTTTATGGCGACAATATCGTAGACGGCCATAAGCACCTGTTTTGTGAACATATCTCTCCAATTTATACGTCTCATTCTATATCCTCCGTTAAGCAGAAATAATGCAAAATCTACTAAAGGTTACACTTCTACAAATAAGCATAATAACATAAGTATATTCTAATACACGACCGCATAAAAGTCAAGTAAACAAAGAGTGTGGCGTGTGTAAAAAAGTTGACATAAACCTTAAATTATGGTAGTGTAAAGAAAACAAATAAGGAGTTTTGATTATGATAGGTCTTGGCACATGGGAAGCCCCGATTAACACAATGCTGTTCAGAGGAACAGGCAGAGTTACAATCAGTGATGTTAACGGCGAATATGATTTCAAATTTGAGCTTGTTGGTGAACAGCTCCCGAAAATCACCGTGAAAGATATTGAAGAAGATGACGACACTCTCACGGCAATCGGAGAATGTGAAGCATTCCCCGGCAAAGAAATTCCCGTTTCCGTTACCTTTGATGACGACACATTCACCTGTGTTGTTAAACTTCCGTTCGTTGGAAAAATCAAACTCAACGGCAACAAAATTGCAGACTGATAAAAACAGCTTAACGGCCCGATTCAAAATGAATCGGACCGTTATTTTTATTTATATAAATTTATTTGTTTTCGTTAATCTGATAGTTGATTTCTCTTTTCAAAATATTGAACCATTGACGGAAGAAACGGATAATTTTTTCAACAAGCCATTCTCTGTCGTATTCTCCGTCTTCACCACCACCTGCATAACAACCGATGTTTGCACTTGTGATTTCGTTGCCGAAGAAGTCTGTTTTAAGGTCATCTTCAATCACCTTACCTGCACCTACAAGCGGCGAACCAGCAACAAGCTCGTAAGCCTCCAAGCCCTCACCGCTGACAAAACCGGGGACGGTATTCTTTGAAGAAATCATATCAAAAATCGGCTTCGGGCAGTTGTAATAACAGTTATTTGAAAAATCCATTCCTGAGCCGATGATATCATCAAGCTCAAAATAAATCTTGTTGCC
>JAZROM010000002.1:0-6362 GCA_045648745.1 Acutalibacteraceae bacterium
CAATATGCGGATTTGCATAGCCTATCTTAACCGCAAGCTCACCGATTACGTGAGGCAAGGTGTAACCGAAGTTAAGAAGCGGCAAACCGTAAAGACCCATAAATTTGTCCTGCTTGAATTTATTTGTGCTTTCAGTTACAAGATCAAGTGTTTCAAAAATATCCTTGCCGAGGTGAGGGATATTACACTGCATCCACGCGGTATGGTTTGTAAGTCCGACAGTTTCAATATCCTTTATGTATCTTCTGAGGTCAATTGCACCTGCGATTGTGAGGCTGTCGTTCTTATCAAACTTTGCAAGTCTGTACAAACTTTCATAGTATGCAGTCATAAGGATATCGTTAAGTGTGTATCCGTGCTGCTTGCCGAGTGTTCTGACTGCCTTGAAAGCCTCTCTGTCGAGATTATGCTTCGCCATAAAGGATTTATCCTCAGGCTTACTCTCTGTCAACGGGAATTTATGAGGATCCTTGACTGACGGGTTTCTGATAAGCTTGAGTGCAGCCTTTCTGTCCTCCTCAGAGAGGTCACGGTAAACCATCTTATGTGATCTTGATCCTTCACGGATGTCGTTAGGCATCTCACCTGTTTCAACAAAGCGTGTGTAATCCTGACACATTTTGTTTGCAAGGTACTTAGTAACACCACCGTCATAGCACATATGGTTGGAAACGATACACAAAGCTGTGTTACCTTCATAGTAAAACACGCCGACATGGTACTGAAGCTTATCCCAGGGATTGACCTCCTGCATAAGAAACGCTTCGATAACAGCATCCTTTTCCTCTGCAGTAATACGCTTAACTGTGAAAACATCGTCAATATTATAGGGATTGACCTTCCAGTAAGGTCTTATAATATTGCTTACAAAGGTTGAATGCAGAACGGGTGCCTTTTCAAAAAGATTTGTAACAAATCTTTTAAGAATATCTACATCAAGTTCAAAATCATAATGCAGTTCTACATGGATAACTCTGTCATTATAACCTCTGAAAAGATAATGAAGTTTGTCCCACATTTCTGCAGTTAATCTCTGTGCCATAGGGGTAATCCTCCTGATTTCTATTTATACGTCATTATAGCATAAGCATAACAGCAAAACAATATAAATGCACGAATATTTAATGTCACTCAACATTTTTCGTTATATTGAACAAACGTGAAGATTTATATTCAAATCTTCACGTAAATTGGTTATGTTAAATAAGTTTGTAACATCTGAATTTAATTTTATTTTGGAACATAGGAAGATAAGATTTCGCTTATGCTCCGGGTGTTGATATTTCCGCCGAGAACTGCTCCGTCAGCACCGATGCAGATTGCCTTTATATCCGTAGGATCTTCATCGTAGGGGTTCTTGATTTCTTTGCTTAAATCAAAATAATCACCCAGATATTTTAACGCGTTTCCGCTCGGGAACACAACGTTACCATCACCTGTTTGTATTCCCATAAGATTAAACTGTGCAAGAATTTCGTTTGTTGCTTTATTATAATCATTGCTGTCATCAGAACTTACAAGCCACGCAGGCTGAACCTTTATTGAAACACCGGTTTCAAGGATACATTGTGCAAAATGCATTACAGGCTCAAGGGGTATTGTTTCCTGATGAAAGGAATCGACAGACAAAAGAACCTCATTTACACCGCTGTCAGCAATTTTTTCTGATACGCGTTCTATCACATCCGTATCGTTACTGAAATAACCGTTGGTTATAAGCTGTCTTTTTGGGATATTCATTTCCTTTGCTGCCTTATGTATTTCAAAAACAGTATCAGGGTAAAGTAACGACTCACCGCCGAATGTCATTACAGACTTTATATCATACTCCCCTGCCACCGAACGGACCGCATCAGCTGCAATATCCTTATCTATATTAGCAGTGCTTTTGTGTTCCCCTTGTGAGCAGTGTCTGCATCTTCCTGTACAAGCCATAGTGACAACAAACTCTAAGCGGTTGAGATTTTTTAAGTATTTATTCACACTGAATCACCTCAACATAAAACAAAACCCATGAGCAAGCCGCCGACAAATCCTGAAATATGTTCCCATGCGGTTGCTTTGCCGACAAGCATTCCTCCGACTGTGTAAATCGCTAAAACTATCAATGCTATTGCCGGCACGGGAGAGAAGAAAACGGTTGAATTTTTAACAGCGAGCACAACAAACACGGCAATCAGACCGTAAATTCCCGTTGATGCACCTTCACCCTCCTGAAGCTTATACACAAATGCCATATACAAGCCCGAAATAAATACAGAGACGATAAAACAGAGTGCTGTTTTTGCAGCACCGAGCTGAGATTCAACTGCATACCCGACAATGAGGGTTGCGGTTATATTCGAGATGATGTGCCACGTTCCGATATGGAGAAGTGATGATGATACCAATCGCCATACCTGTCCTTTTTTGATTTTCTTCTCTGAAAGATGCAGAGCGTGATTTATGTAGCCTTTGTTGTGTCCTGCCCACAGTTTTTCCTTGAGTGTTACCCTTTCTGTTTTAGGGATTAAAATGAAATTATCAAGGATATAAATCACAAAAATCAGTGCACAAAAAGCTATTGTAAATATCGGCATATTTTTCTCCTTTTGGTATTTGTTTCAATTATCAATCTTATCAAGATATGATGAATATAGCCTCAGATCCTCTTCATCAGTTTATAATACTCACCGTCTTCATCCGCACCGTCAAAAAGAACTTCGTTAAATCCGTATTTTCTGTACAGGTGCAAAGCATTTACATTATCCTTATCAACACCGATTGTCATTTCAGAAAAGCCCATTTCTTTAGCTTTATCAATGAGAAAGTCCAGAATTTTGCTTCCGATACCTCGGTTACGGTATTCCTTTTTGACAATCATTCTCGAGACATAAACTCTTCTGCCGTGAATCGTGTAGTCAGGGTCATTCGCATCCAGAACCAATGCACCCTCACCTATAAATTCACCGTTGATTTTATATACAAAAACAAGTATGTTACCCGAAGCAATTTCCTCCCGCCACTTTTCAGCCAACGGCTGTGCCTGCATATTCCAGATATTGGAGCATTTATTGTAGTCTTCAAGGCGCAAAGGTTCAATAGTAAAGAGTTTCAGGTTTTGAAGATATTCATCAGCATCTTCGCGTGATCTGAATATAGCAACCTGTTTTTCTGATTTATATTTTTCAATCAAAGTATATATTTTCGGCAAGGTATTTTGCGGAAACTCTCTGATAAATCCTTCAAACTCTGGATCAAGCTCTGTTTCTAACCACGGTAAATCATATCGCCCTTTACCGATTCGGTCACGGGCACCCTGCAGGCATACCTCTGTAGGCAAATCAAAAAGAAAAACCGTATCGCATTGCTGAAGTCGCGTTTCAATTGTCCGACTGTAATTGCCGTCAATTATCCATTCAGGTGTGGCAAAAATTTTTGATGCAATCTTATCAAATTCCTCACGCGGTATGTGAGTCTTGTCCGGCTTATGCCAGATAGCATCCAGATGATATAACGGCAGAGCCGTAAGTTCATTAAGTTTTACAGCAAAAGTTGTTTTGCCCGAACCTGGACAACCGATTATGATTACTTTTTTCATTTCAATTTATCGTTAACCAACAACCTTATAACCCTGTGCTTCGATAACAGACTTGATTTTCTCGTCTGAAAGCTCAGCATTGAGAGTAAGAATTGCCGTACCGTTTTCGTGGCTGACAAGTGCAGAATCCACCTCTGCCATATCTTCAAAAAGTGTCTTTACTCTTGCTTCACAATGCGGACACATCATACCTTCAATTTTAACTGTTTTCTCCATTATTGTTTCCTCCTTGACTTTTTTGTGCTTTATTTTCCTGTCGCGCTTTGTACTGCGGATATCCAGAAGATTAAGCCTCAGTGCATTTGATACAACGCAGAAGCTCGACAAGCTCATTGCGGCAGCACCGAACATCGGATTTAGTAACAAACTGAAAACCGGATACCACACACCTGCCGCCAGCGGTATACCGATTATGTTATATATAAATGCCCAGAACAGATTCTGACGGATGTTGCGAAGTGTTGCACGGCTTAATCTGATTGCCGCAGGAACATCGGAAAGTCTGCTGTTTATAAGAACAACGTCTGCCGAATCGACTGCAACATCTGTTCCCGTACCTATTGCGATACCCACGTCAGCCCGTGTGAGTGCGGGAGAATCGTTGATTCCGTCACCGACCATTGCAACCGTACCGTTTTTCTGCAGATCGCGGATAACCTTTTCTTTACCGTCAGGCAGCACACCTGCTATAACTTCATCCACGCCAGCCTGTCTGCCGATTGCCTCTGCCGTGTTTTTGTTGTCACCTGTAAGCATTACAACACGGATTCCCATATTTTTAAGCTCTTCAATCGCTTTTGGGCTGTCCTCTTTTATAACATCAGCTACGGCAATTATTCCTGCAAGTTTACCATCTTTTGTAAACCACAAGGGAGTATTGCCTGTCTGAGACAGGGTGACCGCCTTTTCCTTAAAGGCTGAATCAACATTACAGAATTTTCGGACAAAATCAAGGTTACCTGCAACCGCAGGTTTACCATCAATTATGCCCGTTATTCCGTGACCGCTGTGAGCTTTAAAGTCGTCAACCGAACTTATTGAAACTGAAAGCTCTTCAGCCCTTTCGATTATAGCTCGTGCTAACGGATGTTCACTTTTATCTTCAAGTGAATATGCAAGAGTCAGAAGCTCTGTCTGAGTAACACCGTCTATAGGTATAATATCCGTAACCTTCGGCTTGCCCTCGGTGATTGTGCCTGTTTTATCAAGAACAACAGTATTGACCTTGCCTGCAGTTTCCAGTGAAACTGCGGTTTTGAAGAGTATGCCGTTCTTTGCACCGACACCGTTTGCAACCATTATCGCAACAGGTGTCGCAAGTCCGAGTGCACAGGGACAGCTGATAACAAGCACGGATATGGCTCTTGAAAGTGAGAAACCTACCGACTCACCTGCAATCATCCATATGATAAAAGTGATAACGGCAATCGCGATTACAACAGGCACAAACACGCCTGATACCTTGTCCGCAATTTTAGCAATCGGTGCTTTTGTAGCGGCAGCATCGCTGACCATTTTTATAATTTGTGAAAGTGTTGTATCTTCACCAACACGTGAAGCCTCACACCTGAGGTATCCCGATTTATTCATTGTACCTGCTGAAACAAAGTCACCCTCAGATTTATCAACAGGGATACTCTCACCTGTCAGTGCCGATTCATCAACAGCACTTGTACCTTCAACAACCGTACCGTCTACAGGCACTGCGCTTCCCGGTTTCAAGATAAAGATATCACCTTTTTTAAGTTCAGAAACATTGACCTCGGTTTCTTCACCGTTTTTAAGAATGACAGCTGTCTTGGGAGCAAGATTCATAAGGCTTCTGAGTGCATCCGTGGTCTTACCTTTTGAACGTGCTTCAAGCATTTTCCCGACGGTAATCAGTACAAGTATCATAGCCGCAGATTCAAAATAGAAATCGTGCATATATCCTGCTACCGCCTGAATGTTACCGTTAAGCTGTGCCTGAGTCATCGCAAAAAGCGCGTAAACACTATAAACAAATGACGCAGATGAACCGAGTGCAACAAGCGTATCCATATTTGGCGAACGGTGCAGTACGCCCTTTATGCCCGAAATGAAGAATTTCTGATTAATAACCATTACCGCTACGCAAAGTAAAAGCTGTATAAGTCCGAGTGCGATATGATTGCTTTCAAGCACCGACGGTAACGGTAATCCGAACATCGTATGTCCCATTGAAAAATACATCAGCACAATCAGAAAACCGAGAGACGAAATCAACCGTCTTTTAAGCTTCGGTGTTTCGGTATCTTTCAAATCATTATTTTCTTGTGCAAACTTTGTGCTTTTATCCGCAGATTCAGCGCCGTAACCTGCATTGCGGACAGCGGCAATTATTGCCTGCTCGGATGCCGTACCTTCAACAACCATTGAATTGGTAAGAAGATTAACCGAACACGATACAACACCCTCAACGGCTGACACCGCATTTTCCACCCTTGTACTGCAGGCGGCACAGGACATTCCCGTAACATTATATTTCTGCAAAGTACTCACCTCCACAGGGAAACTATAAGTGTTCAAAGCACGCCGAAGCGTGCTTTGGATATATTAATCAAGTTTCATAAACATCGCAAGTATTCTCTTGACGCATGCCTCAAGTTCAGCTCTTGTAAGCTCACCCTTATCGTAAGCCGCTTTGAGGTCCTCGGGGTAACCGCAGTGCATCTTCATATCATTACCTGCTCTGACCTCTTTGACGGGGTCGTTTTTTACACCCCAGTCGGTGGTTACCATACCCTTGAAGCCCCACTCATTG
>JAZROM010000003.1:0-6628 GCA_045648745.1 Acutalibacteraceae bacterium
CTGACCGTATTGCAAATATGGCAGACATCGAAGCATACAGAAAAGAGTGCGCAAAGAAGACAGAGTTTGAAAGAACACAGCTTGTAAAAGACAAGACAGGTGTTTGCATCAGCGGTCTTTCTGCAATCAATCCCGTAAACGGCAAAGAAATTCCGATTTACATATCAGACTACGTTATGATGGGTTACGGTACAGGTGCTATTATGGCTGTTCCTGCACACGACGACCGTGACTACGACTTCGCAAAGAAGTTCGGCATCGATATCATCGAGGTTATCAAGGGCGGTAACATCGAAGAGGCTGCTTATGCAGGTGAGGGCGAGCTTGTAAACTCCGAATTCCTCAACGGCATCACATCAAAGCGTGAGGCTATCGACACAATGGCTGACTATCTTCAGAAGAACGGTATCGGTGAAAAGGGTGTTCAGTACAAGATGAAGGACTGGGCATTCAACAGACAGCGTTACTGGGGTGAGCCTATTCCCATTGTCCACTGTGACAAGTGCGGTATGGTTGCTGTTCCTTATGAAGAGCTTCCCCTCAAGCTTCCTCAGGTTGAAAACTTTGAGCCGGGTTCAGACGGTGAAAGCCCGCTTGCAAAGATTGATTCTTATGTAAACTGCAAGTGTCCGAAGTGTGGCGCTGACGCAAAGCGTGAGACAGATACAATGCCTCAGTGGGCAGGTTCATCATGGTACTTCCTTCGTTACATCGACCCGAACAACAATGAGGCTCTCGCAGATAGCGAAAAGCTTAAGTACTGGGGTCAGGTTGACTGGTATAACGGCGGTATGGAGCACGTTACACGTCATATGATTTACTCACGTTTCTGGCACAAGTTCCTCTTTGACCTCGGCGTTGTTCCGAACGATGAGCCTTACGCAAAGCGTACTGCACAGGGACTTATCCTCGGACCTGACGGTGACAAGATGAGTAAGTCAAAGGGTAACGTTGTTGACCCGAACGAAGTTGTTGATGAGTTCGGTGCAGACGTTCTTCGTGCTTACGTTCTCTTTATGGGTGACTACGAAAAGGCTGCTCCGTGGTCTGCTTCATCTGTTAAGGGCTGTAAGAGATTCATCGACAGAACATGGGGTCTTCAGGATATCCTCACAGACGGTGATGAGTATTCAAAGGATCTTGAGTCTCTCTTCCACAAGACAATCAAGAAGGTATCAGAAGATATTGAAAATATGAAGTTCAACACTGCAATTGCTGCATTGATGACACTTCTTAACGCAATCTATGACAAGGGTGCAATCAACAAGGCAGAGCTTAAGACTTTTGCAACTCTTCTCAATCCGTTTGCTCCTCACGTTACAGAGGAAATCTGGGCACAGCAGGGCTTCGGCGGTATGCTTGCTGACGGCAACTGGGTTGATTATGACGAAGCTAAGTGCATTGATGACGAAATCGAAATTGTTGCACAGATCAACGGCAAGGTAAGAGCTAAGCTTATGATCCCTGCAGAAATCGAATCAGCAGATGCAATCGCACTTGCAAAGCAGGACGAAAACGTTGCAAAAGCTATCGAAGGCAAGCAGATTGTCAAGGAGCTTTATGTAAAGGGCAGACTTGTTAACATTGTTGTAAGATAATTTCTTCCTTTCTCCGCAAATTTTTCTGAAAAGAGCAAAAAATTCTGTTGACATATGTAAAAGTGTATGTTAGAATAAGGTGTATATTAGAAAATTGCCCCTGCAAGTAGCGGAGGGAGGGAATACAATGAGTCAGGTAAAAGTTAAGGAAGGCGAATCTTTAGATAACGCTCTCAGAAGATTTAAGAGACAGACTTCAAGAGACGGCGTTATTCAGGAAGTTCGTAAAAGAGAACACTATGAGAAGCCGTCAGTTAAGCGTAAGAAGAAGTCTGAGGCTGCTCGTAAGAGAAAGTTCAAATAATCAATTAAGTGAGTGTCTTTTGACGCTCACTTTTTTGTTTTATACTATAATTGACAGTTAAATGGTGATATGGTATTATCTTTACATACTTATTTATGAAAGAATGATTACAGTGAACGCAAATTTCAACAAGCTCATTACGGATGTTCTCGTACCGGTTTACAAATGTAAGTTTTTACCGTTTGTGCACATTGCAAAACTTTTTAACAAGCCGTCAGAGGTAATTTCCATTGCAGACAAAGGCGTGGATAAGCCTGAAGATCCGATTTATATGACTGCGCACCGCGGTGTTACTTCAATCGCACCCGAGAACACAATCCCTGCTTATGAGGAGTCCGTAAGACTCGGTTATTACTCTGCAGAGTGCGATATCCGTCGCACAAAGGACGGTGTGTGGGTGCTACTTCACAACGATACGATCGACAAGCGATTCTGTGAGTACGGCCGGATTAAAGACTTTACCTTTGCCGAAGCAAGAAGATTCAGCTATAAGGAAGGTTCGAATTTCTGGACTTATGATGACCTTAAGATTCCGACTCTTGACGAG
This sequence comes from Acutalibacteraceae bacterium, assembly GCA_045648745.1. Taxonomy (GTDB): domain Bacteria; phylum Bacillota; class Clostridia; order Oscillospirales; family Acutalibacteraceae; genus CAG-488. Next base: position 2,450 of record JAZROM010000003.1, read on the forward strand.
TTCCTTGATGTGTTTGTCGGTACAAAGACCCGACCGCAGATTGAAATCAAAGCAGAAACCTATGATACACTTCACGAGGTTGTTTCAGCTGTTGAGAAAAAGGGACTTCAGGACAGTGCGATTGTTATCTCCTTCGACCTGCAGCAGTTAAGAGAGGTTTATAAGCTCAACGACAAGATTGAGCTCTGGTACCTTGTCGACAGAATTACCGAAGAGAACATCGAAGAGGCAAGATCAATCTCTGACAAGGTATGGCTTTCTGCTAATTTTGACAGGAACGACAAGCGTTCCGTTCAGCTTGCACTTGATCGCGGAATCGACGTTTCTTATTGGACAGTCAACACGGTTGAAGATGCAAAAATGCTCTATGATATGGGCGTAAGATATATCGAGACAGATATACTTGCTAAATAATGAGGTGAGATTATGGCTAAGGCTAAAACTAAAGCTAAAAAAGCGGAAACCAAAGAGAAAAAAGAACTCGGTTACGAGGATTATTCAAAGGCCGTCTTGCTGACAGGATTTGTTGCGGCAGTCAAGAGTGAGCTTGCACACGGTGAGCATATCACGGCTGTCCGTTTTGTGCCTATTCTTGACGGATATCACATCTTTTTCAACAACGATATCAGAGAATGTAAAATTGCTGTTGAAAAAAGAAAGTTTGCAAAAGGCTTTAAAGTACGCAAGCTTGAAAACGGATTCAAAAAAGTTTCCTGCTCACTGAAAACAAAGGACGATTACGAAAAAGTAATTGCAAAAGTTTTCGGTTACAAAAAAGAAAAATCAAAAAAGAAGAAATAAAAAAGAAATAAAAATTAACGCCATCGGTCACCCGATGGCGTTTTGCTATGTTTTAATGATACTTCGGCATCCAATCACCGTGAACTTCGATGAGCTCATCAACCATTTTGACGATATCGTCAATGCTGAGCTCTGAACCTGTATGCGGGTCGAGCATTGCTGCCTGATAGATATGATCCTTCTTCTTTGTAACTGCAGCCTCGATTGTGAGCAATTGCGGATTGATGTTTGTCATATTCATCGCAGCAAGCTGTACGGGAAGCTTACCCATATGGCACGGTGTAACACCGCTTGAATCAACAAGACACGGAACCTCGACGCAAGCATCAGCGGGAAGGTTGTCGATAAGACCTGTGTTAAGCACGTTACCGCCGATTTTGTACGGATTGTTTGTAACCATAGCTTCCATAATGTATGAAGCGTATTCCTTTGAACGCGTATGTGTAACCTTACCGTCTGCGAGGATTTCATCTCTCTGCTTTGCCCAGTTTGCAATCTGTTCGATACAACGGCGCGGATACTCGTCAAGAGGAATGTTGTAATCTGCGATAAGGTTCGGGTATTTATCCTTGATATAGAACATATTGTACTCGGAGTTGTGCTCACTTGATTCTGTACAATAATAGCCCAGACGCTTGATGTAATCAAAGCGAACCATATCGTGATGCTTGTCATCCTTATTGTTTGAAGCAAGTGCCCTTGCGTTGATTTCAAGTGCACGGCGTCTGATTTCGGGATAAAGGTCATTGCCCTGCTTGTCGTGGATTTCAAGAAGCCAGGCCATGTGGTTGATACCTGCAATTCTGTCGTAGAAGTTATCTTCACCGACCTCTTCAAGCATGCCGACATGGTCGAGCAAATCTCTCGCACAGCTCTGAACGCTGTGGCAAAGACCGACTGTCTTGATACCTGAGTAGCGTGTCATATAGCCTGTAAGAATTGCCATCGGGTTTGTATAGTTAAGGAACCATGCGTCGGGACAAACCTCCTGCATATCGTGTGCAAAGTCCTCAAGGACGGGAATTGTACGAAGACCGCGCATAATACCGCCGATGCCGAGTGTGTCAGCGATTGTCTGACGAAGACCGTATTTTTTCGGGATCTCGAAGTCGGTAATAGTGCAGGGGTCGTAAAGACCGACCTGGATAGCATTGACGACAAAGTTTGCACCGCGGAGTGCGTCCTTGCGATTTTCAACACCGAGGTATGTGCTGATTTTTGCTCTGTTTTCGTTTACATTTTTATTTATAGCGTTCAGGATGATTTCGGAATCCTCAAGACGCTGCTTGTCGATGTCGTAAAGTGCGATTTCAGCCTCGCGCAAAGCCGGTGTGCACATACAGTCACCAAGAACATTTCTTGCAAAGACGGTACTGCCTGCACCCATAAATGTGATTTTCATAGGATGAACACTCCTTTTTATATTGATGTTTTCAGTATAATTTTTTATATAGCCTTTGTCAATAAAGCAAATGATTTTTCGGCATTATTGACACAAAACATGCGCCGTGTTAAACTAAAAGTACCAAAGAAATCCGACGATTTTTCAAGGAGGCTTTATTATGATTTTTGCAAACCACGCTCACGTATTTCCTGAGGATATAAAACCTGCAGGGTCGATCGACAATCTCAAGCGTCTTATGGACGATTGCGGAATAGACAAGGCAGTATGCTTTGCGCCTTTTTCGGACAGATTTGAGGAGTCTGCACGCACGGACACCCCGAACGAATGGCTTGCAAAAGCAATAAAAAATGAACCTGATCTGTACGGATTCGGCACTGTGGATTTCACAAAAAATCTGCGTGACGAGGTTGACCGTATTGCAGATTTCGGCTTCAAGGGAATCAAGATGCATCCGCCGTATCAGGAGTTTGATATCGACGGTGAGGATGCGTTCAAGGTCTACGAAAGGGCAGAGGAGCTGGGACTTTTTATTTCTTTCCACTGTGGAATGCATTGGCACAGACTCAAGGGCGTGCGTCCGATTCTTTACGATGAGGTCGGCTGGTTTTTTAAAAATCTTCGTTTCAGCCTTGAGCATCTCGGAGGCTATCATTTCTTCAACGAGAGTCTTGCCGTAATGTGCAACAACTCAAGAGGCGGCATCCAGCCGAGAGTTTTTGCAGGATGGACATCCGTCAGTGACCGCGACGGTAAGGACGAGTGGACACTCACAAATGAGCAGCTGGAGACAATTGTTTTTCAGACGGATGACGAAAGCTCGATTTTTGGCCTTGATTTCCCGTTCAAGGATGCAGCGTATATCAAATATGAAATAGAGCGCTATAAGAGTCTCAATATTTCAGACACCGCAAAGGAAAACATCCTCGGTGAAACACTCAGAAAAGTGCTTGGTGTGTAATAAAAAGGATTCTCCTTGAAGGTAAGTTGTCACGAAGTGACTGATGGGTGTAGGTTTCAACGCAACCGTCACTCCGACAGAATAAAACTTTGTGCAGTTATGGAAAGACAGGTATTATTTAATTGTTGAAAAACCGGCTTTTACCAAACATTTTTGTAGAAAGCTGTTTACTATTTGATTTTGTTGTGATATAATGTTTTGAACATTATTATAATGTGTAAAGTGCGGCTACAGAGTGTTAAAAAAATAACATTCTATCCCGAGGCGAGATTTTTCAAAGCTCTCGGTCTTGAAATGTCGCCTCAAAATTTGAAAATTGTTGTAAAGGAGGAACTACACAATGCTCAAGAAAATCAGCAAAATCCCGTTCAAAGGAACACCTGAGCAGGAAGCACAGTTACGCGCTGTAATTGAGGAGTGTAAGGACGACAAGAGTATGCTTATGCATGTAATGCAGCAGGCACAGGCAATCTATGGTTATCTTCCCTTTGAGGTTCAGACCATGATTGCAGACGGTATGAACATCCCGCTTGAAAAAGTTTACGGTGTTTCTACTTTCTACGCTCAGTTCGCACTCTCTCCGAAGGGTGAGTACAATATCTCTGTTTGCCTCGGTACAGCTTGCTATGTTAAGGGTGCACAGGATCTTATCGACAGAATCTGTGAGAATCTCGGCATCGCAGCAGGTGAGTGCACAGATGACGGAAAGTTCTCTGTTGAGGCTTGCCGTTGCATCGGCGCCTGCGGTCTTGCTCCCGTTCTTACTGTTAACGATGAAGTTTACGGTAAGCTTGTTGCAGATGATATCGACGGTATTCTTGCAAAGTATAAGGCATAAAATATCGGCTTGAATTACGGAGGGAATTATGCGGGAATTATCCTTGAATGTTCTTGATATTGCCCAGAATTCAATCTCTGCCAATGCACCGCTTATTGAAATTGAGGTGCTTGAAAATACCGGTAAAAACGAGCTTTTGATTGGCATTTACGACAACGGCAGGGGAATGACGGCTGA
>JAZROM010000004.1:0-7608 GCA_045648745.1 Acutalibacteraceae bacterium
GGTGTCTTTCACCTTCAAAATAAAGAACAGCGTCAACGATATGCTCAAGAACCTTAGGTCCTGCAATATTACCATCTTTATTGACATGGCCAACAACAATTGTAGGAATATTCATTGCTTTTGATGTCTGCATAAGACAATTAGTGCATTCTCTGACCTGAGCCACACTGCCAAGTGAAGAATTAAGCTCAGTAAAATTCATTGTCTGAATTGAGTCGATTATAACCAAATCCGGCATAGATGTACGCATATATTCGCTGATAACCTGCACATCAGTTTCACAAAAAACAGAAAGATTATCTGTGCTTACACCGAGTCTGTCTGCTCTTAATTTAATCTGATGTGCTGACTCCTCACCGGATACATATAAAATCTTTAATGACTGTCCAAGATACTGACATATCTGCAAAAGAATGGTAGATTTACCTATACCGGGATCACCGCTTAAAAGTACCAGTGAACCTTTTACAATTCCACCACCAAGTACACGGTCAAGTTCAGTAAGACCCGTTTTATATCTTATCTCACTGTCGCATACTATCTCATTTATTTTTTGTACGGTTGCAGAATTAATATTAATATTCTTAACAGATTTTTTGCTGTTTTCAGCAGCTTTAAATACTTCTGTCATTGTGTTCCATTCGTTACAACCGGGACAACAACCGTACCATTTTGCACTTTCGTGGCCACATTCTGAGCATACATATACATTTTTAGCTTTACTTGCCATATTGTCACCTATTCAAACTATATTTTAATATTCCATCAGCAATTAATACTGCAATCTTTTGTCTGTATTCGTTTGTTTTCAATAGATTCAAGTCGGATACATTTGATAAAAAACCACACTCAACAAGAACAGAAGGAATATGAGAATTATACAATAAAAATATTTCTGTTCCGGCTTTTTTAGTTATCCTCCTGTTGTCTGGCTGAAAATTTACTTTAACACTGTTTTGAATTATATCCGCCAGAATTTTACTCTTCATATTATTTCCCGAATAAAACACCTGCGTTCCTTGCTGCGTTTTATCATAAAAATTATTCTGATGTACGCTAACGAATATTGCATTTGGATTATCTTTTATAATTTTCATTCTGTTGCGTATGTCCGAAACTTTCTTTTGGCGTTGAGTTTTTAATCCTTCATCGCAAGTCATAACATCTTGTGTGCGGGTCATTATTACATTAAAACCGTAAAATTCAAGAACCTTTTCTAATTTTAATGCTATGTCAAGATTATAAGTTTTTTCTGTACTACCGTCAGGTGCAATTGCTCCACCGTCTTCACCGCCGTGTCCCGCATCGACAACTACAGTCAGATCAGAGTTATTGTAAGAATTTGAGAAAACTTGGCTAAACTGAGTGCGAATGAATACCCAACTAAAAATGATAAATAATACGGAAAAGGAAATTAATAAAATAAGGATGATGTGCTTTTTCATATTGCACCTCCGTATTTTATTCTATTCAGGAGAAAAAATGATATGAAAAGAATTTTATCATATATCCTAGGTATTGTAACCGGTATCATCAACATTTTAATCGGAGCTTGTGGTGGTATTGTTGCTGTTGAAACGCTGAAATTAAACTCAGTATCGCAAAATAAATCACACGCAACAGCGATAGCCATAATTTTACCGTTAACTATCGTGAGCGCGATACTGTATATGTATCGCGGAAATGTATCATTAAGTGAATCGTATGTATTTCTGATACCGGGTATTATCGGAAGCTTTATCGGAGCATATATATTAAAGAAAATTAATGAAAATGTACTGAATAAAGTCTTCTCTGCATTTATAATTTATTCAGGAATAAGGATGTTTTTGAAATGATTATTGATATTTTGGCAGGATTCTTTTCAGGTATTCTCGGCGCAATGGGATTGGGAGGCGGCGGAATTCTTATTCTTTACCTAACTCTTATTAAAAATACCTCTCAATTAAACGCACAAGGTATTAATCTGATTTTTTTCATACCAACTGCTATTTTTGCGCTGCTTCTACACACGAAAAATAAACTTATTGACTGGAAAATAGCAATAAGACTAATGATCGCAGGATTAATTGGGATAATTCCGGGTTATTATCTGGTTACAATTATAAATGAAAATTTTTTAAGAAAAATTTTTGCGATTCTGTTGATTCTCGTTGGTATAAAAAATCTTTTAAGAAAAAATGAAAAATGATTTAATTGTACCTTTCGATGCTTTATATAAGATAAAGTCTACAATCTTCTTGAACAATATTCCTATATAAAAACCCAATACATTTAATAAAACATCATCGATATCCGGATGACCGTTACCTAAATAGTATTGAGAAACTTCAATCCCGACACTCAGTGCGATAGGAAAAATCATAAGTATTAACTTGTTTTTTATAAGTGCAGATAAAAATACACCTAAAGGCAGAAAGATTGCTATGTTTCCAAGAAAAAGAAACAGGAGCTCATAATCAATTCTCTCGTCAGAAAAACTATTATAAATTGTATCAAAAGGTATCAGATTTGGTGTAGGTTTTATAAAAGTTATTTCACGCACAATAATAAAACAATAAATTAAGATAAGCAGATAATAAAGCACAAAACAAACTGTTGTGTGCTTTATAAATTTGCTGTAATCATTTATAAAATTTTTATCTGATCTTTTTATAATAAGTTTAACTATAAAATATATTATGCAAGTGAATTGAACAACAAAGAGCATAGCGGGTCTGTCGTAATAAAATAAATGGAACCAATTGAAGTCCGTACCGCCACTGTTCATATGCAATGTAATTTGTTTAATTAATGCAACAATTATCCAAAAAATTGTCATTATACTTAATGACTTTGCAAAGACCAAAGGTTTTAAATTGAAAGCACAATCAAACAGGAGAAGTGCCGCAAAGCAGGAAATAACGCTTGCGACCACCTGAGCCAACAAATTACCTAACAGCATAAATCCGGGTATAACACTTAGTGTTATTAATATAACGCAAGATAGTTCAGAAATAAGTTTACAAACCTTATTTTGCATTGTTATTTCTCCTGTAGTCAAGGTAAGATTGTAAGATTATCGTTGCTGCAACGGCATCTACGACATTTTTACGTTTTGCACCTCTTGTGTTGGTTTGATTAAGGTAATTATGGGCAGAAACTGTAGTGAGACGTTCATCCCATAAAACACATTCAATTCCTGTAGCTTCCGATAATGCTTCGCTGAATTCTTTACAAGCCTGTGCACGGAATCCTTCAGTGGAATCCATATTTTTAGGATATCCGACAACAATCAATTCTGGATTTTTTTCATTAACCAGTGTGCAGATTCGATTTATAACTTTTGGTGCATATGATTGATTGATAACTTCAACAGGGTGAGCAAAAGACTCAAGGCGGTCACTGACCGCTATGCCTGTCCTTACATCACCGTAATCAACCGACATAATTATCATTATGACCGCCTCCATATACAATTAATTATTATTCAACTCCGCCTTGCGTATTCTCGGAGCTTTGATTTCCGCTGTTTGAGTCAGAAACAGGATCTTCAGTACCTGATGAATCTCCGTTAGGATCTTCACTCGGAGCATTATAATGACCTGAACAGTATGACGGTAACTGATCTTTAATATACCATCCCGGTGCCGTTGAGGAGCAACTTGAAGAAGCAAGTTTACCTGTATTTGTACAATAATAACGTTTTACAGCCTCGCTGATATCCTCAAACTCTTTATCTGCAAGTCCTGTATGGATTTTATCCATTACAGTTTTATAGATTGTACCTGCAGGGTTACCTGATGTATGAATAGTTTTAGGTATATCATAACCGTACCAAACAGCGGCAACATAATAAGGTGTACCGCCGACCATCCACTTATCGTAGTTGTTATCGGTTGTACCGGTCTTTGCATAATTATCAAAGCCCTTGACTTTAAAATTATAACCGGTACCGTATGAAGCAGTTGTAACTGTTTCCATCATATGTCTCATAATTTCTGCAGTTTCAGGCGTAAGTATCTGCTCACCCTTCGGATTTCTGTTATCAAGTATAACATCGCCTACAGAATTTTCAACATAATAGAAAGAATACGGCTCGTAATACATACCGCCGTTACCGAAAGAAGCGTAAGCGGCAGTCATATCAAGTGAAGTAATACCTACATTCATTGAGCCAACAACAAGCGGCGCAGGGTTATTATCTTCGCCATCAACCGTTGTAGATATGTGGAACTTATTTTTAACGTAATCATAAGCAGTTTCGGTTCCGAGCATATTTACACAAATACGAGCAGGAACAGTATTCAAGGATTTAGCAAGTGCTACCTGAACTGTAGTGTTACTGCCGGAACCATAGTTACCACTATAGTTTTTAGGCCATTTTTCGCCATTGTATGTTATAGCTGAATCTCTAACATAGGTTGACCAATTAATTTCACCAAGCTCAATTGCAGGTGCATAAGAACTGAGAGGTTTAATTGTAGATCCGGGAGGTCTCGGTGAATCTGCCGCGCGGTTGAGCACTCGGTTTCCTTCCTTTTCTCCGGCCTGGCCGACTATAGCTACAACTCGACCGCTATAGTCCATAATTGTCATTGAAGACTGAGCTTTTTTATCAAGCCAATTGGTCTTATTCACATATACATTTTCAAGCTTTTTCTGTACATCAAGGTCTACAGCAGTATAAATCTTAAGACCGCCGCCATATATCATGTTTGTTGCTTCTTTGTAAGAACATCCAAGTTCTTTCTGCAAGCTGTCAATAAGATCAGAAATAACAAAGTCGACATAGAAGCTATGAACTTCTTTATTATTGGTAGCCTCTTTTTTGTTTTTCTGACGCTCAATTTCCTCAGCGCTCGGCACATAATCATCATCAGTTGTGAATATGAGATCATAATTTATAGCTTCATCATATTCTTCTCGAGTAATCTTTTTCTGAGCGAGTAATTCATCTAAGCAGTAAACCTGTCTTTTTCTGTTCGCTTCCGGATTCTTAATCGGGTCAAGCGAATAAGGCTTTTGAGTAATAGCCGCAATTGTAGCGCATTCAGCATAATTAAGCTCGCTGACTTCTTTGCCAAAATATGTTTCAGCAGCGGTTTCTACACCGTAACAGCCCTGTCCGAGATAAAGAGTGTTCAAATATGCTTCCAAAATCTGATCTTTGCTGTAATTCTTCTCGAGATTAAGTGCGGTAAGAATCTCTTTATATTTTCGGACATACGTAACTTCATTATTGCCTGTAATATTTTTTACGAGCTGCTGAGTAATCGTGGAGCCACCCTGTCCTTCATATTTTGACAATACGATAACACCGATTGTTCTTTTCCAGTCAACACCCTTATGATCATTAAAACGTTTGTCTTCAAGTGCTATAAATGCATTGCGCATATTCTGCGGAATCTCGTCCAGATCAACCCAGATTCGGTTTTCTGTACCGTGAAGACGCAGTAATTCAATTTGTTTGCCGTCTGAATCAGTAGCATAAAGGAAGGATGTCTGATTCTGATTATTTTTTGCACTTTCAAGATTGATAACAGGATCTCCATTTGTAACTGCGATCATATTAATGAACACGTAACCGACTATAATTAAAGCAGTAAGAACAAAAATCGAAATAACCGAAACCATAAAAGCGCCAAAATTTGAGAGTCTGGTTAATTTTTCCAAAGGCATTCTCTTTTTCTTCGTTTTAGCCACAATGCATCCTCCTTTATCGTTTTCTTAATTTGCGTGCAATTTTAATTTTAAGTTTTCTTGCGGCAGGAATAAAGTCATTGTACAACATAAATTTTAACTTATTGTTTACTAAAGCATATTCGCCTATAAACTCAATACAATCAGAGTTAAAACTTGCTTTAAAATCACGGATACCGATGAAATCATCACGAACTTTAAACTCACCTAAAGGTGCGTCAGGATCTGTCGGATGTTCAATTTCATCAACAAAAACATATCCAAGGTCATGAATATCACAACCGGTTTCAACGCTCTTTTTAAGTCTTAAGTAGTTAACATAATGACTGGGGCGTGTTTCATTTCTCAAAATATTTCGGCTTCCGCCAAAAATACATCCGGCAATACCGTTGTATCTGATTGTAAGGCCTGCAGCAACGCAGAATTTATCTTTATCTGAAAATTCTTTAGCAAGGCTGTAGCGTTTTAAATAGTTATCAGTCTGCTGTTGAATTGCTTCGTTTTCATTAAGCAATTTCTTTTTCTGTTTTTCATTAGAAGTTTCAATTTTTTTCAGGTTTTCTGATACCTGTCGATCTCTTTCATCCTGCATAGATTTATCAACAGATTTATCGTAATATACAAGCGATAAATCCATATAATCTTTGAAGACTTCCATAAGATGAGTGACATAACTTGAATTTCGTTCCATAAAGTCGTTTCTGTTCGATGTGTCACCCATAACCTGCATAAAATCTTCCATCAGACTCGGGTCTGATTCAACATCTTCATAAGTACAGATACGTGAAGTAAGACCGCGCTGATCACCAATCCTGACACTGTATCTTACGCCTTTTTCACACTTTTTGATAATATCATCAGCTGTTAGTTTTTCACCACTCAGCTTATCTTTCAACGGAATATAGAACTGTACAGGTGATTTGTAGATATAATTCTCAACATTATGATTTAATTTATATCCTGTAGAAACAAGTAAATTATGAGCATCAATTCCTTCTGACTGATTCTCGTGATTAACACGTAAAGCAATATGTGGATCAGTAAGCAGTGCTGTTACATTAAATTTACGCATTTCACCTTTAATAAAATCTGTAAATTCTTTAACAAGTTCTTTATTAGTATAATCACAGATAAAGCCGTCGGGAATATACCAGATGAGGCCTGCGAGAGGAAGATTTCTGCCAAGAATCAGGCACTGAAAAACTCTCTCCTCGCCTTTAAAGCCTACATAAAAATGTGATGACCAAGCAGGCTTTGCTTTCGGCCAGAGGGAGCACTGCATATATGTTCCGCCGTTTTTAATGAGATAATCATCAAAAGCGTCAAAATTATTTTCCGTTCGGAATGTATACATCAGTTTTGCTCTCTCCTTTTTTTGAAAATTTCTATATGTTCTCTCTCAGAGAAAGGAACATATTCACCATTAATCTTCATATATTGCTCATGACCTTTACCGGCAAGAAGCAGAATGTCACCCTTCTTCATAATACTGAGTGCATACTCTACTGCCTCTCCCCTGTCAGGAATTCCGATAAACGTTCCTCCTGCTTCAGATACATAAGTTCCGATTTCATCAATGATATTTCGTGGATCTTCGAAGTCAGGATCGTCAGAAGTCAGAACAGATAAATCACATTCTTTACCGGTTATCAATCCTAACTCCTTTCGGCGAAGTTGAGTTCTGCCGCCCACAGCACCGTAAAGCGCGATGATTCTGTTGTGAGGATAACTCTTAAGAGTATCGAGCATACTCTTCATGCTTATACCGTTATGTGCGTAGTCAATAATTACATCAAAATCATCATCTACATAAACACATTCGGCTCTTCCGCGAACTCGGATTTCCTTAAGACAATCCAGATGATTCAGGGGATCAAGATTAAGTGCAGAACAAACAGAAATAGCAGCCAGAGCATTATATACATT
>JAZROM010000005.1:0-1901 GCA_045648745.1 Acutalibacteraceae bacterium
AGCCTCTGCAAACTTCTCAACTGAGAAAGGTCTGTAAAGACGAACCTTGATAAGACCAACCTTCTCACCCTTAGCAAGGAGGTAGTCGATAACTTCTTCTGCAACGTCACAGATTGAACCCATAGCAACGATTACGTTCTCTGCGTCCTCTGCACCGTAGTAGTTGAAGAGTTTGTAGTTTGTGCCAAGCTTTGCGTTAACCTTGTCCATGTACTTCTCAGCAATTGCGGGAACTGCATCATAGTACTTGTTACAAGCCTCACGGTGCTGGAAGAAGATGTCGTCGTTCTCGTGTGAACCACGCATTACAGGATGCTCAGGGTTAAGTGCACGTGCACGGAATGCGTTAACAGCATCCATATCGCACATTTCCTTAAGATCCTCATAATCCCAGATTTCGATCTTCTGGAGCTCGTGAGAAGTACGGAAACCGTCGAAGAAGTTGATGAACGGAACACGGCTTTCGATAGCTGTGAGGTGAGCAACTGCACCAAGGTCCATAACTTCCTGTGTGTTTGTTTCAGCAAGCATTGCGAAACCTGTCTGACGACAAGCATAAACGTCTGAATGATCGCCAAAGATATTAAGAGCATGAGAAGCTACACAACGAGCAGATACGTGGAAAACGCTGGGAAGCAATTCACCTGCGATTTTGTACATGTTCGGGATCATGAGAAGAAGACCCTGTGAAGCTGTGTAAGTTGTTGTCATAGCACCTGCTGCAAGTGAGCCGTGCACTGTACCTGCAGCACCTGCTTCTGACTGCATTTCTGCAACCTTAACTGTTGTGCCGAAGATGTTCTTTCTGCCCTGTGCTGACCACTGATCAACATAGTCTGCCATGGGGCTGGACGGAGTGATAGGATAAATACCAGCAACTTCTGTAAACGCATAAGATACGTGAGCAGCAGCGGTATTACCGTCCATGGTTTGTTTCATTCTTGCCATTGGTTTTTTCCTCCCTAAATTTATTGATAAATTCAGTAATCTTAGTTTACCACCGTAAATAATAACACTTTTGTTTCAAGATGTAAACCTCTAAACGCTAAAAAATTTTGTCAAATATGGTTTTTTCATCAATAATAATTTTGTGTATTCTGTTAAAGTTTTGTCATTTTGACACTTTAATACTGTTTTCAATGCTTTTTCACCCTTGACACCACAGTACTTTTGTGTTATCTTTACTTATAATGTAATAATAAATGGCGTTGACGAAGAGAGTAGACCTTGCGTGAAATCAGAGCGAGTCGGGGACGGTGTAAGCCCGGTATGACGTACGCATTGACGAAAATCACTTCTGAGCTTCGGGCTGAAACACAGTAAGCCTTGACGGTTTTCCTCCGTTACAGGGAACGCATATGATGGTATGTTGAATAGGTGGTTACGAGTTTTGTCTCGTCCTGTTTCACACGGGACGGGATTTTTTATTTTGCAACTAAATCTTCCTAAATTTTAAAGGAGTGTATCGAATGTATAAGAAAGTTCCCGCGAATATGAACTTTGTCGAGCGTGAAAAATCAATCGAAAAGTTCTGGGCAGACAACAAAATCTTTGAGAAAACCTGCGAAAAGCAGGGCCCGTCTTATGTTTTCTATGACGGACCGCCGACAGCTAACGGTAAGCCTCATATCGGTCACGTTCTTACACGTGTTATCAAGGATATGATTCCCCGTTACCGTACAATGAAGGGCTATCAGGTTCCCCGTAAAGCAGGTTGGGATACTCACGGCCTTCCCGTTGAGCTTGAAGTTGAAAAGCTTCTTGGTCTTGACGGTAAAGAGCAGATTGAAAAGTACGGTCTCGAGCCGTTCATCGAGAAGTGTAAGGAAAGCGTATGGAAGTACAAGGGAATGTGGGAGGATTTCTCTTTCACAGTCGGCTTCTGGGCTGATATGAACGAC
>JAZROM010000006.1:0-19767 GCA_045648745.1 Acutalibacteraceae bacterium
CACAACGCAGAAGGCTTTGACGCTCTTTGTGCAACAGTTGAAAAATTTTTCAAGGATAAGAAAATAATTGCTGTTTTCGGTATGATGAAAGACAAAGATTATAAATACTGTGCAAAGAAGCTTGCTCCTATCTGTGAAAAAATCTATACAACAACTGTATCAAATCCACGTTCATTGACCGCAAAAGAGCTTGCAGAGGAGCTTAAACAGTACGGGGCAAAGGTAAAGCCCGTTGATGATTGCGGCAAGGCATACAAAAAAGCTTTGAAAAAAGCTGATAAAGAAGATGTGGTTATTGTCTGCGGTTCCCTTTATCTTGCATCTGATATCAAAAATTTACAAAATCAGTCATAAAACTATTCCACGCTTCAACATAATATTCAATTCAAATCCTTTATCCTTATGGATAGAGGATTTTTGTTTTAAGGAGACATTAAAATGCCTGTCAGAATAATATCAACACAACAACGTGTAACCGCATTTTTAGAGGGCGAAATTGACCATCATACCGCCTCGGCATTACGTATGGAAATTGATGATGCAGTTCAGCGTAATAAGCCCAGGACGCTTAAACTTGATTTTGCCGATGTCACTTTTATGGATTCATCGGGTATAGGTCTTGTTATGGGCAGATTCAGAACCATTCAGCCATTCGGCGGAAAGTTGGTAGTATCAAATCTTTCACCGCAGATTTATAAAATTATGCAACTTGCAGGTCTTGAAAAAATTGTAAAACTCAGCAAACGGGAGGAAGTAAACAATGCATAAATCAAATGAATTTAAAATGACAATTGACTCGAAATCGGTGAATGAGAGCTTTGCGCGCTCAACTGTAGCAGCTTTTGTGGCTCAGCTTGATCCGACTATTGAAGAGATTACGGATATAAAAATGGCGGTCAGCGAGGCTGTTACAAACTGCATTGTTCACGCCTATCCGCAAAGTGTCGGAAAAATTTACATAACAACTGTTTTATTGCAGGACAACACTGTGAAAGTAACGGTCAGGGATAAAGGCTGTGGAATAATTGACGTAAAACAGGCAATGGAGCCGCTTTTTACAACACTTGGCGGAGAAAGGGCGGGTCTCGGATTTGCCGTTATGGAAAGCTTTACGGATAAAATAACCGTGCGTTCAAAGCTCGGCAGAGGTACAACGGTAACAATGATTAAGCGTATCAACGGACGTGTCGCACCATGATTCTTCAAAAAAATGACAGAGATGTTAAAATAAAAGAAAATCTCGGTCTGGTACATTCCTGCGCTCATAAGCTTACGGGCAGAGGAGTTGACTATGATGATCTTTTTCAGGCAGGTTGTGTCGGCCTTATCAAAGCAGTTGACGGTTTTGACGAAACACGTGGTTTCAGCTTTTCGACATACGCTGTTCCGGTTATTCTTGGTGAGATGAAGCGTATTTTCCGCGATGACGGAACTGTAAGCGTCAGCCGTTCGCTTAAAGAAAAGGGAAGAAAAATAAATTATGAGAGGGAGCTCTTTATCAAAAAATATGACCGAGAACCGACGGTTAAAGAACTTGCACAGCTTCTTGGTTTTGATGAATATGAGACTGTACAAGCAATAACAGCGTCTATGCCTGTTATTTCATTGACTGCACAGGACAGTGAATCGGATACACAACTGGATATTCCTGTTGCTTCTCCGGAAGACACGATATCAACGTCAATTGCACTTGAACAGGTTATGAATGACCTTGAAGAAAGGGATAAAGATATAATCAGACTGCGTTATTACACAGGACTTACTCAGACCGTAATTGCAGAAAAACTCGGTATGACACAGGTTCAGGTGTCCCGTCGTGAAAAGGCAATATTAAAACAGATGCGCTCAAAATTATTGTAGACAAAATCATCGGTTAGTGATATTATCATTTCGGAGGTGTTTATATGCCCGGAAAGACTAATTGCGAAAGTTGCAATAATTTCTGCTATGACGAAATTGAGGATTATTATTACTGCTCGATGAATCTTGATGAGGATGAATATGTAAAATTTCTCAGTTCATCATTCTATGATTGCCCGTATTATGAACCGGACGACGAATATAAAATCGTACGCAAACAAAATTAACCGAAACCGAGCTTAATGCTCGGTTTTTCTTGCATATTTATGCAGTTTGTGCTATACTCTCGTTTAATAATTGTGTTAATACTATTAGAAAACAATGCAAAAGTAAGAAGGTTAATTAATGTTAATAGATTTTCACAGTCATATTTTTCCCGACAGGATTGCAAACAGTGCGCTTAAATCATTAAGTGATAGTATTGTGAAGCATCAGGGAGTACGCTATCCGCATTATACTGACGGTACGCTAAACGGAATTCTGAAATCTATGGACGATAACGGTGTTGACATTTCAGTAATTCTCCCTATTGCGACCAAACCTACACAGACACAGAGTATAATTTCATTTGCCGCAAGTATTCAGAATGAAAGGATCAGATCGTTTGCTTCACTGCATCCTGAGCAGGATGATTGGGAGAAGGTGCTTGAAACAATCGCTCAATACGGTTTTAAAGGCATCAAATTGCATCCTGAATATCAGAGTTTTTATGTTGACAGCAAAAGATCTTTGGAAATTCTGAAAAAATGCGAAGATTTAGGACTGTATGTAACTCTGCATACGGGTTTTGATTACGGAATGCCTCCGCCTGAACATTGTCAGCCGGACAGACTGAAAAATGTTCTTGACTATGTTTCAGGTAAGTATATTATTGCGGCTCATCTCGGTGCCTTCTCGAATTGGGATGAGGTTGAAAAGCATCTTGTCGGTACTCCGATAAACTTTGATACAGCTTTTATTTCAAAGTTTATTTCTCCCGAACAATGTAAAAGAATTATAACAACTCACGGTGCAGATAAAGTCCTGTTTGGCAGTGATTCACCCTGGCAGGAACCGAAAAGAGAATATGATTTTATCTTAAATTTAGGATTGTCTGAGGAAGATGAAGATAAAATATTCTACAAGAATGCATTGAAAATATTAGAATAACGAGGAATAAGAAATGAGAATTGTTGTTAAAGTCGGCACATCAACACTTGCTCATGCAGGTGGGCTTTTAAATATTCGCAGAGTAGAAGAGCTCTGTAAGGTGATGAGTGACCTTAAAAATGCAGGTCATGATGTTATTCTTGTAACATCAGGCGCAATCGGTATGGGTACAGGTAAGCTTCAGTTGAAGTCAAAGCCTACAGATATTGCAGGCAAGCAGGCGGCAGCAGCTGTCGGTCAGTGTGAGCTTATGTACACATACGACAAGCTGTTTTCGGAATACAATCACACTGTTGCACAGCTTCTTATGACAGGTGATGATTTTGACCATACGGACAGGTATGTTAATTTCATAAATACTATGAATAAATTGCTTGAGTTCAAAGCCCTTCCGATTATCAATGAAAACGATACTGTATCGACTGATGAAATTAAGGTCGGCGATAATGATACACTTTCAGCTATGGTTGCTGTCAGCGTTAATGCAGATTTACTCATCCTTCTTTCTGATATTGACGGTCTGTTTACCTGTGATCCGCACAAGAATTCTGATGCGACTCTTATTTCCGTTGTATCTGAAATTACGGATGAAATCCGTGCACTTGCAGGCGGTGAAGGCTCAACTCTCGGTACAGGCGGTATGAAAACAAAAATCCGTGCCGCGGAAATCAGTACTTCAAAGGGTTGCGATATGGTGATTGCAAACGGTGAAAATCCGCATATTCTCTATGATATAGTTGACGGCAAGTCCGTCGGTACAAGATTTCTTAAAAAGGTCGGTGTTTAATGTGACGACACTTGAAATATTAAAACAGGCAAAGGCGGCAAAAAGCGTACTTGCAAAACTTACAAGTGAAGAAAAAAACAATGCACTTTATGCAATGGCTGATGCTTTGCAGGAGTGTGCAGATGATATTCTTAGAGAAAATGAAGCAGACATAGAAGCAGCAAGGGGAGTTATCTCCGATGTTATGATTGACCGTCTTACACTCACAAAAGATCGTATTGACGGTATGGCAGACGGAATTCGTGCAGTTGCGAAGCTGCCTGACCCCGTAGGAGAAGTTCTTGAACGCGTTGAACGTGAGAACGGAATGATTATTGAAAAAACAGCTGTTCCTATGGGTGTTGTTGCAATTATTTACGAAAGCAGACCCAATGTATCGTCTGATGCGGCTGCACTTGCTTTGAAGAGTGGAAACGTCTGTGTTCTTCGCGGCGGTAAAGAAGCTTTCAGAAGTGCAAATGCAGTTGTAAATGCACTTCGAAAAGGTCTCAATAAACTCGGCATAGATGAAACGGTTATCAATATGGTTCAGGATACAAGCAGACAGAGTGCAAATGAGCTTATGACAGCTGACGGTTATGTAGATCTTCTGATTCCACGTGGCGGAGCAGGTCTTATTAATGCCTGTGTTAAAAACGCTACCGTGCCTTGTATCCAGACCGGTACGGGTATCTGTCACATTTATGTAGATGAATCTGCCGATATTGAAATGGCACTTAAGATTATTGAAAATGCAAAAACCAGCAGACCGTCTGTGTGTAACGCTGAAGAAGTGTGTCTTGTGAACAGAAAAATTGCAGCTGAGTTTTTACCAAAGCTCAAAAAACTTCTTGCTGATGATCGTAAGGTTAATCCCGTAGAATTGCGTCTTTATCCTACTGCTCAGGAATTCATTGACGGAACACCTGCAGGTGAGGATGATTTTGATACAGAGTTTCTGGATTATATTCTCGCAGTCAAGGTTGTTGAGGATGTTAACGAGGCTGTTGCACATATCAGTGAACACTCAACTCACCACAGTGAGGCGATTATAACCAACAGTGAAGAAGCAATTAAGATTTTTACCCGTGATGTGGACAGTTCATCTGTTTATGTAAATGTGAGCACTCGTTTTACTGATGGCGGTGAATTCGGTCTTGGTTGTGAAATGGGTATTTCTACACAGAAACTTCACGCAAGAGGTCCGATGGGACTGCGTGAACTTACAACATATAAATACATAATCCGCGGTTGCGGCCAGATCAGATAAGGGGGCGACAGAGTTGGCAAATACATTCGGTTTTATCGGTTGCGGTAATATGGGCGGTGCACTTGCTAAGGCTGTTTCGTCTGCAGGATATCAGAATGATATTCTTCTTTTTGACCTTAATACTCAAAAAGTAAACGAGCTTGCCGAAGAAATTACTGCAGTTGCTTCAGATGCTCAAACAGTAGCGAAAGAATCTCAGTTTATTTTTATTGGTGTAAAGCCCCAGGTGCTGAAAGAATGTTTTGATTCTATCAGAAATACACTTGCAGACAGAAGTATCAAGCCTGTTATTATCTCAATGGCAGCAGGTGTCTCGATAAGCGACATTAAAAGAATGTCAGGGGTTGACAGTGTCGTAAGAATAATGCCAAATATGCCCGTTTCTGTCTGCTCAGGTGTAGTTCTTGCTTGCGCAGAGGGAATCAGTGATGAGCAAAAAGAGATTTTTGAGAAATCAATGAGTATGGCAGGAATCTTTGATTGGCTTGACGAAAAATTTATCGATTCTGCCAGTGCACTTTCAGGCTGTGGTCCCGCATTTGTTTATATGTTTGCACAAGCACTTGCAGACGGTGCGGTCGCTTGTGGTCTTCCCAGAGATAAGGCTTTGCTTTATGCTGCAGGCACTCTTTCTGGTTCAGCTAAAATGATACTTGAAAGCGGTAAACATCCTGAAAAATTAAAAGATGAAGTATGCAGTCCGGGAGGATCTACAATTATGGGTGTCAAAGCCCTTGAGGACGAAGGAATGCGCGGTGCTGTTATGAATGCCGTTATCGCTTCCTATAACAGAACAAAAGAATTAGGAAAATAAAAAATGATGTAGTCGCTTGAACGGCTACATCATTTTTTTACGTTTAAAAATTATAAGACAAGAGATCACAGAACAGATACTTAGTCCGATAACGAATAAATAACCATATTTCCACTTGATTTCCGGCATAAATTCAAAGTTCATTCCGTACCATCCGGCTATAAGTGTCAGAGGTGCAAAGAAGGCTGTGATAATTGTAAATAGCTTCATTGTGTTGTTGAGTTTAAGATCAAGATGGGACTGATAAGTTTCACGTAATTGAACAAGACTTTCACGCAGAAGACTTACTTCAGAACAGAGTTTTTCAGCTTTCGTTATTAATATCTTGAAATAGTCGATATTTTCTTTACTGAAGACTTTGTTATCATTTTCAGAGAGAACTTCGCAGATATTTATTATTTGCTTATAATAATTGCGAAGTAACAGCAGTTTTCTTTTATATCTGAGCAACTCTTCATTAAAGTTTTTGAAGTCATTTTCACTGATTATCTTGTCTTCAATACGGTTAATATCAAATTCAATACTTTCAAGGCCTATATTGTCATATTTTATTAAACTGTCAATAAAAGCAAATATAAACTTTTCAGAGGTATATTCATTCGGTCGGAATCTGTTAACAGCTTCAAGAAAACGTTCTCGCAATCTTTGCTGTCGGGCAGATGCTTCTATTACAATAACGGATTCAGATTTTATATATAAAGCAATCAGACAATTATCGTTATTGTCAATTTCGGGTTCAATAATTCTTAATGAGCATAAAAAACCATTATCATATACTTCGGTTTCGGTAGGTAGATTCGAGTTTTCTGCTATATGATTTTTAAAAGGTGTATAATCAAAAGCCATATAGTTATGATACTCTTTGAATTCATTTTCTGAAAAGTATGCAACAGTCAATTTGTCTGTAATTTCTTTTATGCTTATTTCTGTTAGTTTGTCACTAAATTCAAAAATCAAAATAACATCTCCAAAATTAAAGACCAGACTGTGTCCGGTCTTTAGTGATATTATTTCTTGATTTTTGCAACTTTATTCACGGCAGCTGCAGCAGTTGCGACTGTGACAACAGTACCTAAAACAGCTCCTGCAACTTTAAGTTTCATATCCTGTCGGTCTGTAACATTCTGCATATATGGGCTCAGGCTCTTGGATTTAAGACCGAATTGCTTGAAGTGATACATTCTTGTGTAAATGTTTGAAGGGTTGTTTTCATCTATTGTTATGAGTCGTACGCCTGAACGACAGCCATCGGTATAAGGACGGAAGCCTGCAGTTTTACTTTGTGCGAGCATAATTCCGTCAACACAACCTACAAAATCGTTCATGTGATCATGGCCGAAGAAGGCGCCCATGACATCACCAATTTCTTTCCATGCAGCAAACTGACCGCTGTTAACACACGGTGTACACGGTCCTTCACCCATATAACCTTCCACGTTGTCTTTAAGTACATAGTTTTTGTTTGACCACTTACCGTGTCCGGGAACTGAATCCAGAAGCTCATACGGTTTTGCTTCTCTTAAAAGCTCATACTCTTCGGGCACGGGGATGTGCTGGAAGAGTAGTGCGGGGATAACCTTGCCACTGTTTTTCTCTTTGAGTCCAAGTGCAGTTTTCTTGTACCAATCAATCTGATCCTGATGTACCCAATCGTATTTTGATAATTCCTGATTTTCTGCCAGATTATTACTGTCCATAAACCAGAGATTGAGTATGTCTTCGTCAGATTTTGAAGCTTTTACAAGCAGGTTATAATTACCGTAACCGGTGATTGAATCGTCGGCGTTGAAAAGATAACAGTTGTCGTGTTCATTATAAAGACGCGTCTGATCTTCAAGGCTTACACCGCATTCACGGTCGTGATTTCCGAATACGACTGCAAACGGAATATCTTTGACAGAAACAGGGTAGAGGATTCTGCTTATAACGGAACGCATCTGCATTTTATCTCCTGCAAAGGCATTGTCGCCGAGGTATACAACAAGGTCAGGGTTGAGTTGTTCAACCGCTTTTGTAAGCAGAGCGTGCATATCTTCGACTTTTTCATTGGCTTTTTCGGTATGCATATTGTATTTTTCGTGCAAATCACCGATAAGCATAATTTTGAATTTGCCGTTTTTAAATCTCAAAGGTTTTCTGTTCATAAAAATACCTGCCTTTACGTCAGATTTCACATTGACATTATAGCTTATATGTACGTAAGTTGTCAAACAAAAAAGCGGACAGTTATCTGTCCGCC
The DNA here is from genome assembly GCA_045648745.1 of Acutalibacteraceae bacterium. GTDB lineage: Bacteria > Bacillota > Clostridia > Oscillospirales > Acutalibacteraceae > CAG-488. The sequence goes on from JAZROM010000006.1 coordinate 8,099, forward strand.
TGTCGGTCAATCAACTGTTTCAACCGTTCCGACCTCGAGTTCCTCACGGTCTCTGAAAAGCATTGAAATGCACCAGACACCTGCGAGTGCTACTAGAGTGTAAATAATTCTGCTGACTATAGCATCCTGTCCGCCGCCGATCCAGCTTACAATATCAAACTGGAAAAGACCGATTGAACCCCAGTTCAAAGCACCGACAATTACCAAAATCAACGAGATTTTGTCTAACATATTATCAACTCCTAATTATTTCTCAAGAATAGTTTTGTCAGTAAAACAGAAATTATACCAACATTATTTTTTAAAACAGTTGAAAAAAGTACGATTTTGTTATATCATTATTATGAATAAAATTGGGAAGTGTTATAATGATTTTTAAAAATTTTGTTGATATGCATTCACACACAAATCACTCTTTTGACGGTAACTATCCGATTGAGGAGTTGTGCGAGAGTTCAATTCAGCGAGGTATAAAAACTGTAGCGTTTACAGACCACGTTGAAATGGACTTTTTCAGAGAAAAAGAGTTTGATAAAACCGCTGATGAATCTTTTGCAGATATTTTAAGAGCAAAAGAACTTTTCAAGGACAGAATTGAAATCTGTGTCGGTGTTGAACTTGGTCAGCCTACATACAATGTTACGGAATCTGAAGCTCTTATATCTTCAAAGGATTATGACTTTGTAATCGGATCAATTCATAATCTTCGTAACATGGAGGATTTCTGCTATCATAAATACGACGGTGCAGATATTGATGCATTACTTAAAGAGTATTTCAGCGAATTGAAGCTTCTTGCTGACTGGGCAAAGTTTGATACTTTTGCTCATCTTACTTATCCGCTCCGTTACATAGTAGGTGAGAATAAAATACCCGTTGATATGGCAAAATATCAGAAAGATGTTGATGAGATTCTCTCTATCCTTGTTTCAAGGGACAAGGCTCTTGAAATCAACACATCAGGTCTTCGTCAGCCTATCGGAATAACAATGCCTGCTGAGGATATTGTAAAGCGTTTTAAGACACTTGGCGGCAAGATGGTCACTGTTGGTTCCGACTCGCATTTTACTGAGCATATGGGTGCAGGTATCGAACAGGGTATGCAACTGGCTAAAAACTGCGGATTTGACAGTGTCTGCATTTTCAGAAAGCGTCAGCCTGTTGAAATTCCGATTGAATAAGAGGTGACACTCATGGAAAATTATGATGCATTTACAGAGGGTGTTGAACCGGGTGGGCTCAGGAGTCGCAATGAGATAAAAACACTTATCTGTTATCTTGTTTTGCACCTCGATACTCCTCTGACAAAGAGTCAGCTTAATACCATTGTCTGTGAAGAAGGTCTTGCTAATTACTTTGAGCTTAACCAGGCTCTCAGTGAGGTTATTGATAACGGCAATGTGAGAGTTTCTGCTGATAAAGAAGATTCTGAACTTTATATTACGCAAATCGGTAAGCAGAACACAGCAACACTCGAAAACGATCTGCCATATACCGTGCGTGAAAGTGCGTTCAATGCAGCTGTCAGATTGCAGACACGTCTTCGTCGCGAAAGTGAAAACAGAATTGAGATTGTTCGTCTTGAAAACGGTTGTAATATCACAATGTCTGTTCTTGACGGGAGTGATGAGCTTTTAACAGTTACAGTTTTTGTTGCTGATTATGAGCAAGCTCTCGCGGTTAAAGAAAAATTCCTGTCTGACCCTGTAACGGTTTATTCAAATATCATATCAATGCTTATGGCATAATAAAAACGGCAAGGTACAATCCTTGCCGTTAATTCATTTTATTTTGAATAATTCGAATGCATTCTGTTTTGTTTTATCAATTAATTGCTGAACGTCAGTGTTTCTGACTTCGGCAATTTTTTCTGCAGTTAAAGCAATCATATCTGATGTACAGCGCTTACCTCTGTGAGGAACAGGTGCCATATAAGGACAATCTGTTTCAAGAAGAAGTCTGTCTTCGGGCAGGTGTTCTGCAACCTCGAGAGGCTTTCTTGCATTTTTGAAGGTAACCGCACCGCCAAGTCCGATGTACATTCCGAGTTTAATGATTTCCTTTGCTATTTCCACACTGCCGGAAAAACAATGCAGTACGCCTCTCGGTTTGTACTTTTTCAGAAGTGTCAGAGTGTCTTCGTGTGCTTCGCGGTCATGTACAATGACAGGCAGATCAATTTGTTTTGCAAACTGTAACTGTTTTTCAAAAAAATACAACTGTTTTTCGCGTGGTACAAAATCGTAATGATAGTCAAGTCCGATTTCACCGACAGCTACACATTTCTCAAACGAACAAAGCTTTTGGATTTCTTCAAATTCTGCTTCACAGTTTTCGTTGATTTCACTCGGATGAATACCTAATGCGCAGTAGAAATAATCAAAATCTTTACAGATTTCAATACTCTTTTTGCATGACTTAAGATCACATCCACAGTTAATAACGTATTCTACGCCGTTTTCGGGGAGTTCAGAGAGGACAGTGTTCCTGTCCTCTTCAAACTTAAAATCATCATAATGGGCGTGTGTGTCAAAAATATGATTATACATTATCTTATTCTTGCTCCTGCAGGCATATCATCAACGAAAATGACCTTGACATCCTCTTCTGAACAATCGGCTGCGAGAATCATACCGCAACTCTCAACACCGCAAAGAACTGCAGGCTTGAGGTTAGCAACCAATATGACCTTTTTACCGATAAGATCTTCCGGCTTATACCATTTTGCTATGCCGCTTGCTACTGTTCTGGGTGTGTTTGTTCCGTCGTCAAGAGTAAGCTTAAGGAGTTTTTTTGCACGTTTTACGGGTTCGCAGTCTTTAATCAGTGCAACACGAAGTTCAACCTTTGCAAAATCGTCAATGCCTATCTGTGCAAGACCGACAATTTCAGTTTTTTCTTCCTTTTTCTCTGCTTCTTCCTGTGCTTTTCTCTTTGCTTCGATTTTCTCAAACATTTCATTTGCATCGATTCTGCCAAAGAGAGGAGTTGCAGTGCCTACCTTTGTACCGACCTTAAGACCACCGAAGTTTTCGAGACTGTCATAAGATGTAACGTCTGTATTAAGCTGCTCGAAAATTTTCTGTGCAGTTTCAGGCATAAAGGGTGTGAGGAGTACTGCTGTGAAACGGATACCTTCAAGAAGATTATAAAGAACAGTACCGAGTCTTGCTTTCTTTTCCTCGTCTTTTGCAAGCGCCCAGGGCATTGTCTCGTCAATGTACTTGTTGCAACGTTTTGCAAGAGAGAAGATTGCTTCGAGAGTATCGCTTACACGGAATTCACCGAAGAGTTTATCAACTTTAGAAACAGTTTCAACTGCAAGGTTTTTAAGCTCATCATCAATTTCTTCTGTAACATCGGCAGACATAATCTCACCGTCAAAGTACTTGTTTGTCATTGCGACAGTACGGTTGACAAGGTTACCGAGAGTATTTGCAAGGTCAGAGTTGTAACGCTCAATAATTGTCTCGTAGGTAATTGAACCGTCAGATGTATACGGCATTTCTGAAAGAAGGTAATATCTTACAGCATCAACACCGAAAAGCTCAACAAGGTCGTCAGCATAAATAACATTACCTCTTGATTTTGACATTTTATCAGCACCAAAGAGAAGCCACGGATGACCGAATACCTGCTTCGGAAGGGGCTCGCCGAGTGCCATAAGCATAATCGGCCAATAGATTGTGTGGAAACGGACGATGTCCTTACCGATTACGTGAACATCAGCAGGCCAGTATTTTTTATACATATCGCTTGAACCGTCAGGGTCATAGCCGATACCTGTAATGTAGTTTGTAAGTGCATCAATCCAGACATATACAACGTGATTCGGGTCAAAATCAACAGGAATACCCCACTTGAAAGAAGTACGTGATACGCACAAATCCTGAAGACCGGGCTTGATGAAATTATTAAGCATTTCCTTTTTACGGCTTTCGGGATAAATGAAGTTTTCATTGTTTTCGATATACTCTTCAAGCTGCTTCTGATACTTTGAAAGTCTGAGGAAGTAAGCTTCTTCTCTTGCGGGTTTTACGTCGCGACCGCAGTCGGGACATTTGCCGTCAACAAGCTGTGATTCAGTCCAGAAAGATTCGCAGGGAGTACAGTACATACCCTCATATTCACTCTTGTAAATATCATCCTGCTCATAGAGCTTTTTGAAAATTTTCTGAACAACTTTTTCGTGCTAGTCATCAGTTGTTCTGATAAACTTGTCATAAGTTGTATTAAGAAGGTCGCAGATATCCTTGATTTCACCTGCAACTTTATCAACATGCTCCTTGGGTGTAATGCCTGCATCTTTTGCGATTTCTTCAATTTTCTGACCGTGCTCGTCAGTGCCTGTCTGGAAGAACACATCGTAGCCCTGCATACGCTTGTAACGTGCAAGAGCATCTGTCATAACGATTTCGTAAGAGTTGCCGATGTGCGGCTTACGTGATGTGTACGCAATCGCAGTGGTTATATAGTATTTTCCTTTATTCATGGAAATCCCTCCTGAATTTACATATACGGTTATTATATCATTTTTAATAAAATTATCAAGTGCAAAACGGCATTTCACTCAGCGTATTTTCTTGAATAATTACTATTTATATGGTACAATTACAAAAATTAATCCGAAAGGTCGTATTACAATGCCTATTATCAGTGTGATTTTACCTTTAGTTTCAGATAAATCAAAGTTAGCAAGGTTCTGCACCTCACTTTTTTCGTGCAGTCTTGATGTTGAACTTATAATTTGTTCAGCTGACAAAAATGCTTTGTCAGTGGAAAATTCAGATAAAATCAAGGTGGTTTCTGCAGAAAGTGAACTTGCAGCACTCAACTCAGCTATACTTAATGCACAGGGTAAGTTTATTGTTCTTTCGGATGAAGGTGTAACTTTCAGTAATAATGCACTCGAAAAGATGATTGTTGCATCCAAAGGAAATTCAGCTGCGTGTAATGTAGGATTGGTTTCTTCGTCCGATTGCAATAAGGCATACCGTGAAAACTTCTCTTTTGACGAGCTTCCGACAAAACCTTATGTTTTCAACCACTTGCTTTCGGCAGATGTTATCAAGTCAAATGCACTTACACTATGCGGAACAGATGCTTTTTCTCTTATGCTGTTTATTGCCGACTACTACAGGTATGATAACTGTAACATTGTCAATGAGGTTTTGGTTTATACAGACGGTCAGTATGAGTACTCTAAGGATACAGTCCTTGCTTATGTTGTCTCATATGCAGAAGTTTTCGCGTTGACGCAGAATGTTCTTGCTTCAATGTTCTTCCTGAGTGTCGTATTTAACGCACTTTTGACTAATCTTAACAACGAATCTTTTGAAGTGTTAAAGACGGTTACAGGCGCTTTTAAAGAGGATTTTGCGCTTATTGCATGGATCAGAGCAACTTTTGGCGTTGACACCACGATACTCTGCGACGAAAACTCTTCTTTGTCCGATTTCAAGAACACCGGTACGGGAGTTTTTTATAAAGAAGTCACACTTCCCGTAACGGCAGATTCTATTATCAGAAACTTCTATTTCGGTAAATTCGGTATCGATGTGCTTAAAAAGTGCATCGGTGCCTGGGGATATTATAAATTTTATCGTATGAAAGACGGTCCTGTAAAAAAATACGGTTGCATGATTTGTCAGAAGTTACTCGGAGGTGACATTGATGCCTGATTTTAAATATAAGGTCAGTGTCATTATCCCTGTTTACAATGCGCATGAATATATAAAGCCTTGCATTGAGTCGCTTCTTAATCAGACCATTGAGTTTTCGCAGATGCAGATTTTACTGATAAATGACGGCTCGACCGACAACAGTGAGGCTCTTTGCAAGGAATACGCTGACAGATACGAAAACGTTTATCTTTATACTAAGCAAAACGAGGGCGCTCCTGAAGCTCGCAATTTCGGTATAAGAAAAGCTGAAGGCAAGTATATTTTTTATCTTGATTCCGATGATTCGGTAAAGGCAGAAACCATTAAGTCTGTCTGTTCATTTTTTGATACGGTATATGATGAAGTAGACCTTGTTACATACAAAATTATTCAGTATTATCAGGGAAGACCATCTATTGTTCACTACCGTTATATGACACTTACAAAAACTGGAGTGTATGACCTTACTAAGCCTGAAAACCGATTTATAACACAGACTCATATGAATATCTGTGTTAAAAATCTCAAAGAAAATAATCACTATTTTGCAAATATCAAACACGAGGACGAAAAGTACTGTTGCGAAATTCTTCGAGACAAAATGAAGATAGGCTATTGCGACAAGGGTGAATATATCTACAACAGAAACAATATCAACAGCGTTGTTTCAACACAATTTTCACCCGAACTGATTTTTGAAACCTCAATGAAGATTTATGAGGATTTGTTTGCACCTTATAAGGGTGAAGTTCCTCTTTATTTCCAAGGGATTGTTTTTAACGATTTTCGCTGGACACTTATGGACGGTAAGTTTTTACCTACACACCTTGACGGCGAGGAATGGATAAAAGCAAACCGACGTATTGATGCGCTTCTGAGAAGAATGGATACCGATACAATCGTTCTTCATCCGTCACTCAGTGTAACGGATATGCACTATTGGCTCAAGCGCAAGGGAGGCTGTACAGTTGTCAACAATCCTTCGCAGGTGCTTGTCTGCTGTGAGGGCAAAGCTATCCTGCGTGTTTCAAAATTCAAAGCAAGTAAAAACGGCAGTCTTGTAACCGTAAAATCACCGGTTTTTAACCATCTTAAAAAAAGTCAGGTTCAGTTTAAGGTGAACGGTCAGATTGTTGATTTCAATATGGCTACTGATCATTATGATAAATCGACTTGCGAACCGGATTCATTCTATCCGTCGTTGGCGGTTAATGATGAAAACGCAAAGATAACGGTTCTTATAAACTCGGTTGAATATGAAGTAAAATAGCAGGTGATAAAATGTCAAAAGAAACACCGATAATTGAAATGGAACTTTACATAGTGCGTCACGGACAGTCGTGCACAAACATCAAAGGTGGTTATGGTATTCCTGAAGAGGAGCTTACACGTGACCAGCTGACAAATCCTCCTTTGACAGAACTCGGAGAACATCAGGCACGACAGCTCGGTAAATATTACAGTGACGAGAAGTTTGATGCGGTCTATGCGAGTCCTTTAAGACGCGCAACAATGACAGCATTATATGCACTCGATGAGAATGAGTGTTCTGAAAAGAATGTGTACACAATGCCGTGGCTTATTGAGTGCGGTGTTGATGAGGATTATTCTGCAGTTACTTTTGATGAAATAAATGAAGAATTTAACGGCAGAATACTTGCACCCGAGGGAATAGATGTCAGCGGATATCTTATTAAAGGTGACGGCAAGAATCAGGATTCGCACCGCAACAGAGCCAAAAGTGCAATCGACTATTTAAGGGCGAGATACATGAACGGAGAAAGAGTAATGTGTGTTGCACACGGAGGATTCAACACGGATCTTTTCCTTTTTGCAGTCAAGGCAGAAGATACCCGACTTTTTGACCCTGATTTCGCGAACACAAGTGTTACGAAAATCATTTTTTATAAAGACGGAACAGGACCATACGGGTATGATATTGAGTTGTGCTATTCTAACAGTACGGCACACTTGAGAAAAGAGAAATCCACGGTATAAAGCTGGTGAAATTATGTCCGAAATGACAAAGGAACTTATAGTATTTTCATTGGTTGCTTAGTAGAATGGAACAGATAAGCAGTAAGAGATAAAAATAAAACACTTGTAAATCTGATTTCTCAGTGTTTACAAGTGTTTTTTTCTTTTGTTTAATTATTTTCTTTTATAAGTACACCAACGGAATTTATATCCGTTGCATTCTTTTTCGCCCGAATCTTCATTGAGTACCCACTCGTCCTGTGAAAGAGCAGGGAATTTCTTGTCTGCTTCGTCAGCCAAAGCATCTACGTGTGTAATTACGGCTGTGTCACACAATGGTAAAAGTAAAGTGTAAATTGCTTCGCCACCGATAACATAAACGTCGTCAGTGTTGTACTTTTTAAGTTCTTCCTGCAACTCATCAACATCTTTTACAAATGTTGCGCCTTCGACATCAAGGTTGGTGTTTCTTGAAAGAACTATATTCACACGGTTTTTAAGCGGCTTTGAACCGGGGAAGGATTCAAGGGTTTTTCTGCCCATAACACAGACCTTTTCAACTGTCTGCGAACGGAAAAATTTAAGATCATCGGGGATATAAAACAAAAGATCACCCTTATTGCCGATGTTCCACTCTTTGTCAACTGCAACTATTAATTTCATACTTCTACCTCAAATAGCAATCGGAATGTTTTTAATCTGTTCGTGTGTTTCATAACCATCGAGTCTTACGTCATCAACAGTGAAGTCGTAGAAATCTTTGATTTCAGGATTGATCCAGAAAGTAGGAGCGGGGAGTGGCTCACGCTTGATAAGTTCTTCGATGACGGGGATATGTCTGTCGTAAATATGTGCGTCAGCAATTACGTGGACGAATTCACCGATTTCCATGTCACATACCTGAGCAAACATATGAAGAAGAACGCAGTACTGGACAACATTCCAGTTGTTAGCTGCAAGTACATCCTGGCTTCTCTGGTTAAGTATACCGTTAAGGACGAGTCTGCCGTTTTCACCCTGAGTAACATTGAATGTCATACTGTACGCACAGGGGTAAAGTCCCATTTCGCTCAGGTCGTGGTGGTTGTATATATTTGTCATAATTCTACGGCTGAACGGATTGTTCTTCAGATCATACAGAACTCTGTCAACCTGGTCAAACATACCTTCTTTATATTTATGTTTGACACCGAGCTGATAACCGTATGCCTTGCCGATGCTTCCGTCTTCGTCAGCCCACGAATCCCAGATATGAGAGTTGAGTTCGTTTATATTGTTGGATTTTTTCTGCCAGATCCAGAGAATCTCATCAACGCAGGATTTGAATGCCGTACGACGAAGTGTAAGTGCGGGAAATTCCTTTTTGAGATCGTATCTGTTAACAACGCAGAAAAGCTTCTGCGTATATGCAGGAGTTCCGTCTTCCCATACTGGACGTACCTTCTCACCCTTTGTGTCAGTACCGTTTTCAAGAATGTTTTTGCACATATCAATAAACAATTTATCAGCGTAACTCATTTTTTACTCTCCTTTAATTGTGATTAAACATATTTCAGGTCTGTTGTTGAAACGCAGGGGCAGCGGATAGTTGCCGAGACCTGAAGTAACAAACAGCTTTGTGTTTTCAAATTCATAAAGACCCTTATCGGTTATCGGTCCTTTATAAGTAAGCTTGGGTAACAGATATCCGTTGAAATAAAGTCCGTCCAAAAACAGCAATCTTACCATACCGCCGTGTGTGTCACCGCAGAATATAAAATCAAATCCGAAATCACCGAAATGATCGATTGCAGGAATGTGAGAAAGCAGGATGTTGAGCATATCATCAGTTGGCGGTGCAAACTCGTTTATCAGATCAAACGTTGCCGAAAAATAAACATTATCTATTCCATATACCGAAAGATTATTACCGTTGACGGAAATATCTGCTTTTTCATAACTCAGAAACGTGACGTCTTTTGCGCTGCGGAGTTTTTCTTTATACGCTTCGTCAGTATCGTGGTCACCGGTTATAACATAAGTATCGGCAATTTGTGAGAGATTTTTTAGAAAAGTGATTGATTCATCAATTTTTTGTGTTTGTCCGCGTGAATACATGTCACCTAAAAAGAAAATCAAATCAGGGGACAGAGTACGGATTTCTTCGATAACCTTCCTGTTGCTTTTACCGAATTTATAAGCGTGTAAATCGGATATTGTAACGATTTTGATTTCACCATCGATTTTTTCAGAAGTAACAGTTTCGTTTACGGTTTTTATCGTAAAATTATTGTAGTACCACACGGGTATTATCAGGATTGCTATAAGAACCAACAAAGCAATAAATCGTTTGTTTTTTGCTTTCAATTTCACTCACATCCTTGAAAAATATTATACAACAGATTTCAGGAAAATCAACATCATTTTAAAAACATATCAAGCAATACCAACGTAATCGTTGATGGAATACCGAATAAACAAGCAGATAAAACGGTATACCAATTTACTGCAATTGTGACCCCTGTTAACAGTCCCAATACATTGACCGCCATCATTGAAACAATACCCTGAAAAAATGACGTTACCATGTTTTTCAATGGGCGTGCACTTTTGAATGTCGCAAACAAAATCACAACGCCTGCTACAATAACGAATATTATAAGTGCTGTTTTCATAATGATCTACCGCCTGTATGTTCGACACTTACTATTTTACCGAGTTTTGCTTCTTTAATAAGAAAACTGTAATGAAGTTCAAGTTGTTTCATCCTGTAAATCAGGGATTCAATTTCGTAAGGGTCGGTAATCTCGTTGAATAACAGTTGTGCGTTGTTTAGTTCTGAAATAACTCGTCTTGTTTCCTGGGTTAACCCTTTGTCTTCTTTATGTAATGCTTTGCTGTCTGCAAACAAATCTATTATCATCACTTGTCCCTCCAATAGTTATATAAATAAATATTGTAAAAACTTCGATATTATGATAATATTTTATAAGATAGTCGGAGGTGATTGAAGTGTACGATATAGCAATAGTCGGTGCGGGTGCTTCGGGAATGGTTGCCGCAATAAGTGCTAAACGCGAAAAAGAACGATTGAAGATTGTTTTGATTGAAGGGTTGCCTCGTGTAGGTAAGAAAATTCTTGCAACAGGCAACGGCAGATGCAATCTGACTAATCTGACTGCAAAATCAGAAAGCTATAACTCTCCGTTCGTTTCATCCGTGCTTAAAAACTACCCTCCTGACAGAGTTGTGGATTTCTTTTCTTCAATCGGTCTTGAGTGTGTTGCAGATTCCGAATCAAGGGTTTACCCTATGAGTAATATGGCGACCAGTGTACTTGATTGCCTTAGGTTGGAGATTGAAAGACTCGGCATAGATGTGCTTACTGATACAAAGGTTGAGTCAGTTAAGAAGACTAACGGCATTTTTATTATAAATTCTTCAATCCGTGCAAAAAGACTTATTCTTTCAACAGGCGGTAAAGCATCACCATCACAAGGCTCCGACGGTAGCGGATATGATTTGCTCAAAAGTCTGAATCACTCTGTTACACCGCTTTATGCAGGTCTTGTTCAGCTGACGGTTAAAGAAAATGTCAAGGCACTAAAAGGAACACGTGTTAAAGCCAAAGTCAGTCTTGGTATGTCGAACGGAAAAGAGGTTGATGTTTCCTCAGGGGAGGTTTTATTTACTGATTACGGTCTGTCGGGTATAGCGGTTATGGATATCAGCAGGGGAGTGCAGAATCGCAACTGTGTATGTACACTTAATATTTTACCCGAGTTATCGATTGCTGATATTGCAGACTTTTTACATCGGTGTGCAAAACGAAACCCGTCACTTACTCTAGAAGATGCACTTACGGGCTTGATACCGAAAAATCTCGGACGTTTTATAATTAAAACGTGCAGAATTTATTCTGATATAACTGTCGGTTCTCTGAAAAAACAGCAGATAACGCTTTTTGCAGAATGTCTTAAGGCTCTTAAATTTACAGTTACGGGAACAAAAGGCTTCGAAAATGCACAGATAACCGTAGGTGGCGCAGAT
>JAZROM010000007.1:0-72221 GCA_045648745.1 Acutalibacteraceae bacterium
CATATATTATAAAGAGGTGTTTTTTATGAAACTAAACCAATATTGTCCGAGCGCAACAGCAAATATAAGAGGTTCATCTGCAAATCCGTGTTTGCACGGACAAATCAGATTTTATCAAAGAGAAAACTTTGTATTGATATCCATAAACATCAACGGCTTGCCCGAAACATCATCAGGGTTCTTCGGATTTCACATTCACGAAGGGGACAACTGCAACGGAAATGATTTTTCGGGTACAGGGAATCACTATAATCCTGCCAATGCACCGCACCCGTTACACGCAGGTGATCTTCCACCGTTGATACGGTGCAACGGAGGTGCTTATCAATGTGTAGCAACAGATCGATTCAATGTGCAGGAAATCATCGGGCGAACAGTTGTTATTCACAATATGCCGGACGATTTCAATTCGCAACCCTCAGGCAATGCCGGAACAAAAATTGCCTGCGGAGTGATTTGCTAGGCATAAAACTACATCTGACTTGTGCTTGTTTTCGTTTTTACTTATATCCAAATAAAAAACCAAAATCCTGTGGAGCGATCCACAGGATTTTGGTGTGTGTAGCATACATCAAACAAACCATCCTAAAATCTGATGCTCGCAAATATCGTTGCTATCTCTTTGTCTGTAAAATCTGTTTTAAGACAACAGAAGTATGAACCAAACGTTGATAAGCAAAAGAAACAATCTCACAAACACAATATATAGTGCTAGCTGTCGTAATGCACTCTAAATATTGACATTGTGCTGAATGTCTGCTACAATAAAAAAGAGGTGAAATAAATGGACTTTCCAAAACAGATTAAAGATATAATGTACAATTTATTAAAAGAACCAACCTTAGAAAAATTTAGAGAGTTTTTTAAAGGTCAAACAGGAGAGCATAATGCTATAGACTTTAAAGGTCAATGGATTGATGGTGCAAAGCTGGCAAAACTTATGCTTTCGATGGCGAATTCACAAGGTGGTGTTGTTATTTTTGGCGCTTGCGAAAAAGATGACCATACTATTGTAGCAGAGGGTATAGAAAAGATAAAAGACCATGCAGTTATATCGGATAGCATAAAGAATCTAATACCTTCTGATTTGAAATATGAGGTTCACGATTTTTCGTACACAACATCCGAATATGCAGCTCTTGAAGGTAAAAACTTCCAAATGATTGTTATTGAAGATACACCAGAGTATATTCCTTTTTTAGCTAAAAAGGATAGCGACACGCTCAAGGCAAATGTGATATACGTTCGTAGAGGTACATCATGTGAAACAGCAAATCAAGACGAAATCAGGAACATTATAAATAGGAGAATAAACTATATTCATCCTTTGACTGGAGAACCGCTTTCACTTGAGGAGCACTTAAAACAACTGAAAATATTATATGATAGTATAAAAAAAGAGGATGTTTATTATAGAAGTATTTTCGGCGAAGGCTTTCGCGGTCTTCTGTCTGGCTTAGCAAAAACTCTAGTAGAAAAAGGTGAAAGAGTAGTCGAAAAAAATCCGTTGTACCCCGACGAAGAATATGATGAGTTTGTATCAAGAATGATTTCCGAAAAGAAAAAGAAAATTGAGCGAGTTCTTGATTTGCACTAAAATTTGAGGGAACTTTATGGCGAAAAAAATACAATAAAAAAGACTCTTATATCTAAGAGGGAAATACCCGATACTGTTATTTTTATGACAGCATATAATATTCATAAATTTAAACAGCATATCCCTAAATTTTGGGAACGAAGAAAGGCTAGGGATTTACTAAAACAATACCATATTTCTGGTATATCTAATAAAAATACTTATGTTTCACCTGTTGTAAAGTGTGATTACACAGTAGAGTATAACTCGTTAAAGCAGGTATCTGAATTCAATTTTGAGGAAAATATTGTTGAGATAGCTGAACAGCATCCAGATGTTTTAGAAGAGATGTTAGCGACGCTTTATCTTCAGCATTCGTCATATGCTTTACTGGATGTATCGCAAATCAATGTTTCGATGTGTTTTAATATGGAAAGTTTTTGGGTTATGTTCGGCACGAAAATTTTACAAGTTGATCCAGTTGCATTTATGATGAATGGGTCATTGGTTGTAAACTTTGAGCTTGTTGACTTTGATAGTGCAGTTTCTATTGGATATGATTCAATCTATGGTTGTAGCAATAACTATGGAATACAGCCTATTAGTAAAATTAAATATTCTAATGAACAAGAATTTACAGATGATGATAGAAGAATTCCTGATATTATCTTTCAAAATATTTTCAACTTTATAAACCAAGCAGGAAAAGGTAAACTTGAGGTTGACAACTTCAGTTTTGTGCATAACATTCTTGTAATGTCTAACAAAATTGAAAGTACAAACCAGTATTTTCAAGATGTGCTTGGTGCACAAATTGATAATTTTAAAATAGTGAATCTTGCAACTGCCAATTCTTTTGAATATTATTCAAAAGAATATTTAGGTGTTGTGACACAAGTAGCAACTGATAATGTGGATAAGGTATTGTTTGATTGTATGATGTTGGAATCGTTTAAATTGTTTTTGTTGTTACGAATGATTATTGATTACGAAGTGAATCACAAATTGGATAAAATTATTGATAGTCAAATTTATGTTGAGAGTCTTTTTTATCCAGCACATGTACCTATCATTACGGAAAATATGATTAGTAATTTAAAAGAAACGGTTTCGTTTTCTCGCTATAAACAAGCAATTGATTTTAAAGTTCAAGCATTAAAAATACAACAAGAGCGCAAACACAATAGTAATGGGAGAATGCTGAACATCTTGCTATATATACTTGCACTACTGGGAAGTGCTCAAACTTTACAAATCTTAGATCAAGAATTCGGTTTTCCTTTTAAAGTCGCCTTCGGAGTTGTAATGGTAGCGTTTGTTCTTTTGGGTATTGTGTGGGTTTGTAGAGATTTTAAAAAGTGACAACAACTTTACAAGCTCGGAGTGCGTTGTATGTATTAAATTTTTAAATATGACAATAAGCACGTTGTGCTATATTCCTATACATATGTTTAGGAAATCACCATAGCTGAAGAAAAATATATATGGATAAAGATTACTTTTTATTGTTTGGACATTAGCAGGGATTTGTTATTCTCTATATCTTAAGATTTACGGTTGAGAGATTTTAAATGTCTAATATAGAATTCACAACAGGGAGAAGTTAATCTCCCTGTTGCTTTGTTTTTATGTGTAAATCAACTCTCTGTTCACAATTTCAGTTGCACGTTGGTGAATGTTATTCATTCGCTGAACCCATTCGAGCTGATTGTTTTCTTTGAGTTCCTCGGTTACGTTTTCTGCTTTTGCAATCTGTGTCACGAGTGTGTCAAAAAGTTCTTCTGCCTGTTTATCAATCTCTACGAGATGACTCCACAGTTTACCTGCCGAGAAGAGCTGTGTGAAAAATACCTGCTTGTTTTTCTGCAGATATAATCCGTGTGCTCGTCCCCATTTTCCGAGTTTGATTTCCTTTTCTCCGACCGGCAAGGTAAGATTAGGAATTTTATAATCTCCTACCTGTCTGTAAGTGATGTTCATAATTTTCATCCTTCCTGTTTTTAATATGATATAAAAATTTTTAAAAATAAAAAATTGAAACGCAACTTGGAATTTATTTGTTTGTTGTAAGCTTCTTTTGTCTGGGGTGTTAGGGGGAAGCCCTTAACAAGCGGATGTGAGTACTCAAATCCAATGCTTGTTGAGACTGATGCCATGGCATAAAAGTCGAAACAAGCTCATTTGACCGTTCACATCCAATGCTTGTTAAGACTGATGCCACGCATTTTATAGTTTTAAACAGTTCACAATATTACGTGAAGGTTGTTGATATTTTTATCTTTTGCTGTTATAATATTTCAAACTTTTGTGAGAAGGCTGCTCAGTATCTGCGCCAACAGATACATTCAGAGCAGTCTTTTCTTTTTTAGTCATATGGATTTCTCCTTAAAACCGTATAAGGTTTTGTTAATTTGGTCGATGACTTCAAGTAAATCTTTGCTGACATTACTACCGTTTTCGATACGCTTCAGTTCATTAAGCACGGCAGCAAGTTCCAGTTTAAGTGCCTTATACACCTTGGGATTTCCCTCGACAACAATTTCACGGTCGGTACATTTTCGGTAACAGTATTCCTGTTTAGACAATCCCGACAGTGCAACGACACGATTTATAGTTTCGTGTTCTTCGGGTGATACACGAAATCCTACAGTTATGGATCTGAAACGGTCGTGCTTATCTAAATTCTTAGCTGACATTTTGTGTTGTCTCCGTTCTGAAATTGTTAAGCTTATCTGCCATATCTGCTTGTGTGGACGGGAACAGGTGAGCGTAATTGTAAGTGATGTTGATGCTTTCGTGTCCTACACGGTCAGCAATTGCTACAGCTGAACATCCCATTTCTATTAAAAGCGATATATGACTGTGTCGTAAATCGTGAATACGGATGCGTTTGATTCCTGCTTCATCTGCCCCTCTTGTCATTTCGCGATGCAGATAATTTTTTGAAATATTAAAAACGCGATCATTCTTTTGTAAACCATAAATTTTTGAAAGATAAGTTTTAATCTCTTCAGCAAGAAAATCCGGCATTTTAACAACACGATTACTTTTTGTTGTTTTCGGGTCAGTAATAACATCCCGTCCGTCTATGCGTTGATAGGATTTGTTAATTGTAACTGTTCTATGCTCAAAATCAAAATCGCCGGCGGTCAATGCTAATAATTCACCTTCACGAATACCGCACCAATAAAGCATCTCAAATGCGTAGTATGATATCGGTTTATTCATCACCGCAAATGCGAACTTCTGATATTCCTCTTGTGTCCAAAACAGCATTTCACGGTTTTTGGATTTTCCCATATTACCAACTTTTGCAGCAGGGTTTTCTTTCAATCCATAAAACTTAACAGCGTGATTAAAAATTGCGCTGAGCTGATTGTGCAGAGTTTTAAGATATACTGGTGAATACTTTTTACCGTTTTTATCGCAACTCTTAATCATTTCATTCTGCCAAGCAATAACATCTCTTGGTTGAATTTCGTTAATCTTACGTTTCCCGAAGTACGGTATGATTTTAGTTCGTATGATATGCTCTTTTGTGTGCCACGTATTTTCCTTTATCCGGTTTTTTATATCTGCTGCATAGGTCTCTGCAAAACTTGTAAATGTCATATTAAGATCTGCATGAGACTTGTTCATAAATTCTCGTTCCCATGCAAGTGCATCTCGCTTTGTAGGGAATCCTCTTTTGGTACTTTGTTTTCGGTTTCCTTTCCAATCGGTTATTCGGTAGTAAACCATCCAAGTGTTCGTTTTTTCATCTTTGTAAACAGCCATTTTTATCACTTCCTTTCTTTAACTTTAGCTGCATCATAGCAAGTCTTTTCTAAAAAGAATTGTTTGTTGACTTTACCTGCCATTGTGAAAAAACCTTGTTCCCGCAGTTCGGCGTTCATTTTTCGTATTATCTTGTAGGCGAACGATTTTGAGATTTTGAGTGCCTTTGCAACATCGTCTGCTGTCATATAATAATCTTCAAACATTGTAGCACCTCCTTTCCAGAGTTTTTGGTGTGTTATTTAATCTTGTGTTTGCGTAACTTAACACTATTTGTTTAAGCTATTTCTATTATACTAAGCATATTAAGTTAAGTCAAGAGGGCTTCAAGAAAATATTAAACAAAAATATTTATATTATCTTGACTTAACTTAAACATTTGTGCTATACTGACTGCATGATATATAAGCAAGGAGTGAAAATCCTATGGCAATTGGTGAAAGAATAAGATTTTTTCGCAACCTGAAAGGTATGACACAAAAGTTTCTTGGTGTGAAGGTTGGATTCCCGGAGAAAACTGCAGATATTCGTTTGGCTCAGTATGAGTCAGGAACGAGAACACCGAAATCAGATTTAACCGAAGTGCTTGCTGATGCTTTGGGCGTTTCTCCTATGGCATTAAATGTTCCTGATATTGATACAGATCTTGGGTTTATGCATACCCTTTTTGCTTTAGAGGATATTTACGGATTGAAAATTGATAAGCTCGACAATGAAATCTGTATCCGACTAGATAAGAACAGGGGAGTGTCTTATATTTCTTTGCTTGAGCGTTTTACCGCTTGGCAGAAAGAAGCGGAGAAGTATCGCAACGGTGAAATCAGTAAAGAGGAATATGACCGTTGGCGTTATACATATCCCGAAGTAGAGGTACAGCGCACGAGGGAATCTCTCGATTCCTTACGTGAACAGCATAAGTAATAGGAAGGAAAACATATTTATGTTTGGTACAGTAATAATTGATGCCTACTCAAAAGCCGAAACAGAAGAATTAGCTGATGCAATAGACGATTTATGCTGTCCTAAAGATCACTGTGGATGGGCATCTGCAGGCATTTATTCTTTTTGGGATTACAATACCCACGAGGTTTTATACATTGGGTTGGCAAGTGATTTATATGAGCGCTTTCGTCAACACAATGGCTTGCTCACAACGACGGAAGAAGGTTGTAAATTTCAACAGATACAAGAATACTTTGAAACTCACGAAAAACTTGGATATACAATTTTTGTGCAGTCCCCCTTATCACAGCCTCTTGTACACAGAAATAAAGATTTGTATGAAAAGTTGGCTAAGGAACATAATTCACCGATCCAAAACTATATGAATGAGCAAGGTATAAATGATATAAAACGAGTAGAAGGTATTTTGATCGAAGCATACAGAAGATCGAACGGTCACTTCCCACTGTGGAATAAGGTTGGCGGCTCAATTGCTGGACAAAATCGTGTAATGGAAAATAACATCAATATTGTAAAAAGCTTTAGCAATCCGCAAATGTATGATGTAAATCCTATTGTTGCAAGATCAACAATTAGAGAACTCTCCGATAATCCCACATATGAAGGTTTCGAAAGCTTTTTACACGCTGTACGAATGCTCGTATTGATTATGGGAATAGATTTTATGGATGCACTGCAGTTCCAAAACAAGTTTGACCGATATGGGTGGTACAAACGGATTTGTGATGAAGGTTACCTAAACAAAAAACTAATTGTTTAATTTTATAAAAACGAAAAGAGCTAACAGACTTTGTAACAAAAATCTGTTAGCTCTTTATTTATGAATAATCTGAAATTGTTGTCAAAACGTTGTCACGAGGATTTTTTAAACCTAGGAACACCTTTATTATCAAGGGTTTGCAACGTTTTGGGTATTATTCCCACTCAGCTGTTATAACCTCGCAATGCTTACCTATATCAAACTTCAGCTTCGGAAAACGTCGGAGTCTTCCGCCAATTGTAATTGAGTCAAGCTCCACCTGTACTGTGTTTGTGTCGCTGTCCGTGCCTGCGATTTTCGGTTTCATATAAGATGTGTAAGAAATATTTCTGAAAACAACATTTTTGATTTCAAAATTCTCCGCTTCCTCGTCATAAATCTTGACAAGTATCGGTCTGCCCTCATCACGGAATATTTCAATATTTTCAAAGAGTACTCCGTCTATACTGCCTTCTGTTTGTTCGGCAACGACAACAAGTGAACCTATTCTGTCGTTATCCCATATTCCGTCACGGTAAACAACCGCACAGTCACGGAAGGTTATGTCGGAAATCTTTTTGTTGACTTCTCCCGTGATGCCGAAGCATCTTGCATAGCCTCCCCACGCAATACAATTTGTGAAAGTTATGTTCCTGCTGTCCATTATACCGCCGAGTGCTTTAACCTCAAAGGTATCATCTGCTACTCGTGCAAAGCAGTCGTTTACGGTCACATTATGGCTATTGCATATTGCAAAGCCGTCACAGTTTCCGCGGTTACCGATGATATCGACCTGCTCAATGCTGACATCGGTACAGCAATATGAAATAAACGACCATTCGGGTGAATTGATAATTTTGATACCGCTGACATTGATGTTATTGCAGTTAGTGAACACTACGCCTCGGCGTTCACGCCTGTCAAGGTGGGTAAGGTCGATCACTCCCCTGCCCGTCAGGGTTAAATTGTTGCAGTTGTAAAAATTAAGGAACGGATATCTGGTAAGTCCGATGGCGTTGTGTCCCGCCGCATTTTCTTCCGAATATTTATTCTCATCTTCTGCGCAGTCAATATCATAAAGATGGTTTGCAATAACGTAAGCGCCCTCTCTGAGATAAATCACCTGATTGTTCTGCGCAACAAAATTGACATAGTCATATTCATAAACGCCCTTATCGAGAACGGTTACATTTTCCTCACCATAGCTTTTGATATACTCTGCAATTTCGGCATCCTCATCAATCTTTTCACGAACCATAAGCGTGTAGCCGTAATACTGGTCTGCACCGTTGAAGAGGAAGGTGTAAATACCTGTTTTGCTGATTGTCGCTGTCACCTTGTTGTCTTTACACTGCGCTTTAACACCGTGAGATTCGGGCAGAACGATAGCATTTTTAAGCGTTACATCAGCACCCGTCAGTTCAATATTGAACGAAAAGTCGCTGTCCGGGTCAACATAAATTTCAGAAAAAGAGTGCAATGTTCCCGTATCATCGACACGGATAAAAACCACCGAGGCATAAACGGGGATTTCAGTATCACTGATTTTTGCCGTGTAATAAGGCGAAATAGTTATGCCGTTGATATCGTCATATCCGCCCGACTGCACATATTCGGGTAATTCTGCCGAAGCTCTGCTTACAAGCTCCTGCTCGGTAAGTCCTGCCTCCTCGAGGGTGATGATTGCTTCTTCAGGGTACTCAAGAAAAGAAAAATCAAAATCCTCGCTCTCGGGTTGAATTACGGCAGGACAAAACAGATTTGAACTGAAAACCGATATCACCGTAAACATTGTTAAGAAAAATTTAATCAGAACTTGCATTTTAAGGTCTCCTTAAGTGCTTTTTTACTGTAAATATAGTAAACAAAACTCTCCCTTATTTTTTATTCAAGAGAGAGTTTTTTATTTACTTCTGTGGGAATATGCAGAAATTATTTTGCCTGAGCTTCGAGTGTCTCGTTTTCCTTGCGGCGTTCTTCACGCATCTTTTCAAGGTCTTTGTACATTTTTTCTTTGGTTTCGCCCTCGACATTATACATCGTCTTAAGGATGATAGCCTTGAGCACATTGCTGAGCGTATAACCGAAGAGAAGGAAACCGAGAATCCACAGGCAGGTGTTCAGATAATCCGGCTTTGCCTGCATTGTTGCAACAAGGTTGCCTTCGGACGATGACTCGTAGCCTACCCATGCAATCATAAACGGAACAATCATTTCTCTTGCATAGTTGATTGCTGTATTGATCCAACCGGGAACAACGCCCTGGATAGCCTCGATACGGTCACCTGTCTGCCACTCAAGATAGTCATAATATTCGACATTGAAATGAGAGTTTGAAAGCTCCTGCACACCGATACCTACACCGAAAAGGAAGTAGAAAACATAGAAGAAAATACTGTTCCAGCCTGAGAAGAACATAATTCCCATCTTCGCTTCAACAAAACAGATTGCAAACAGTATGCCCGCAGAAACGAGTGCGTACGGTCCGCAGAACTTAAGAAGCTTTGTCGGTTCGTATTTCTTTGAAAGCTTTGTTGTGATAAGATTACCTACAACCGTGCCGACTGCTGTCGGAAGTGTAAGAAGAAGATTCTTCGATGAGCCGACGGTAATCGCAGCAAGGAAGGTAGACATCTTACCGAGCATAGCAAAGTTATTGACCCACGCCATGTACTGATAAGCACGGTAGTTTTTGTATTTGAAGAGGGTGAAAAGAGTCTTGGAAATCTTGACCTTTTCTTTTTTCGGAAGCTCGATTCTTTCCTTACAGAAAAGACCGCACATAAGGTTACCGAACAATGTAACAGCACCTGCTACAATACCGAGCGTCATATACATCTTGTTCTTATCGTCGCTGAAGAGTCCGTAAACAAATGTTGCAATATATGCTCCGCCGTAACCGATGTAATATGACAGCTGCCATATAGTCGCAACGGTTTTCTTCTCCTTGGGGTTCGGAGAGATAACCTGTGCCACATTCTGACCGAGATTATTGAAAGCATTGAACACTGTCTGACAACAGGCAATTCCGTAACGGAAAAGCGTCATCTGTTCAACTGTCCAGCCTTCAGGAACATAGAAATAGAAAACAGTGAGAAGGAAAATGGGAATAAGGCAGATGATGTACCACTGACGGTATCTGCCCCAACGGGTTTTCCACTTCTGAACAACAGTTGCAGATATAAGACCGACAGCTATACCGAAAACGGTTGTAAGCGTTGTCTGCACCGCAAGGATACTTGCAATTTTTTCTGCATCCACGCCTACGGGGCCATAATACAATTCGTGAAGGAAAGCAGTAGCAAGGGTTCCCGTAAGAGTTGTACCGAACATACCGCCGATACGTGCGAGCATAAGGCATACATATTCAAATGTTGTAATGTTTTTACCGAGCTCTGGCGGAAGCGCATTTGCAGGCGCTTTTGTTACCGAAGAAGTTTTGCTTTTGGGCATAACATCATCTCCTGTTTTTAATATATTAGAATTTTAACACACTAAAAGGCTAAAAACAATTGGTCGAAATAACTGTATTATTATCCTTCAGAATGTACACTTTGACCCAAAATCGTGTTTCACTTTACATTTTTATTGTTTTGTAGTATAATTTTTACAGATCTTCAGTAAAATTATATACTAACGGTTTATGAAGGGGATATGATAATGAACTTTAAAAGATTTTTAGCTCTGGCTCTTTCTGTTCTTACGGTATTTTCTCTTGCGGCTTGCGGTAAGAATGAAGAACCCGAAATACCTCAGGAAAGCACAACCACAACTACCACTGATGTGAGCGAAGACGTGACAAGCGACATTCCTGACGAAATAACAGACACAACGGCAACCTCCGTTGACGCATCGGAAACAACCTCAACCGAACCGTCCTCTGACGTCGAAGAAAGTTCAACAGTTACCGCAGTCAACGCTACCACTAAGGTTTCCGACAATCCTTCGGAATGGACAAAACAGCAGATTATTGACACATACAAAAAAGCGGCAAACAAAACGCACTCAAGTGTCAAGTCACAACACAGCATTGAAATCAAGAGCATAAAGGTTAACGATGATGAACTGCCTTCATTTGTTCAGTCTATAATGAAAACACTTCTCAAAAACAATTCAACCGAAAAAGACGGTATCACCGGCGGATACAATAACCTTGTTGCTTCGGACGTTGCAAGTGCAAAGGCATATAAAAACGGTAGTGCTCTCGTAATTGAAATGACTATGAACAAGCAGACTGCAGGTCCGAATGAAGACGCAAACAGCGGTTCTGTCGGCCACGCAATAACAGCTGTCGGTGACATCAGCGTTGTTACAAAACAGCTCGCAGACCTTAAGCTTCCGCTTGACCTCAACGAGAAAGAAACAAAAATTTATTACACAAACCCGACCGTAAAAGTATTGATTGACCCGAACGGAAAAATTGTAAACGGCACGTGGCAGTACACCGTTGACATCCGACTTAATAACTACAAAGCATTCGGTCAGCCTGTAGACTCAACATCTGTTGTAATGTTAAACACACTGACCGTAAACGGCGGATTTAAGAAAATGTAAAATCAAATTAAGATATTCATAAAAACGACGGAAAATTCCGCCGTTTTTATTTTTTGTAAAATGTAGAAATGTGTTTTTATTTGTGATATAGTATGTGGGTTGAAAAAACTTCACGGAGGTGAGTGTATGCTTGAAATCGCTGTTCTTATTTTATTCGTCGGTGCATTGTTTACTTGCGTTGCGCTTGACGCTTCAATTCTGATTGCTCTTGTTTTCGGATTCTTTCTTCTCTTCTTTTACGGTATTTATAAAAAACACAGTGCTTCCGAGATGCTGAGCCTCGCCTTTTCGGGCATAAAAACCGTCCGCAATATCCTTTTTAATTTCGTGCTTATCGGCATCATCACCGCCGTGTGGCGTGCAGGAGGTACAATCCCCTACATCGTCTATCACGCAACCAAAATATGCAGTCCGCACGCGATGGTGCTTGTATGCTTCCTGCTGTGTGCGCTCATTTCCTTCCTTACAGGTACGGCTTTCGGCACATCGGCAACGATGGGTGTTATCTGCATAACGATTGCAAACAGTATGGGTATCCCTATTCTGTTTTCGGGCGGTGCCGTACTTTCGGGTGCTTTCTGGGGTGACAGATGCTCACCGATGAGTACAAGTGCATTACTTATCAGCTCACTTACCAAAACAAATCTCTTCAAAAATCTTGTGATGATGGTTAAAACCTCTGCCGTGCCTTTTGTAATAACCTGTGTGGTTTACGCTCTGCTCGGACAAGGCTTTGAGTCGGACTTTGACATCAGCACAACACAGAGTGTTTTCACTGATAACTTTGCGCTTCATCCCGTTGTAATTATCCCTGCAGTAGTTATTATTCTTTTTTCACTTTTCAGGGTTAACGTAAAAATCACAATGAGCATCAGTATTATCTGCGGTATGCTTATCTGTGCATTTGTCCAGGACATTCCTTTTGCCGAAATTATGCGTATGACCGTTTTCGGATACACACCCGAAGCGCCTGAAGTTTCTGCACTTCTTTCGGGCGGCGGTATGGCTTCGATGGCAAACGCATTCTGCATAGTGCTTATATCCGCCTGTTACTCAGGTATGTTTGAGGGAACAGGTCTGCTTCATTCCGTTCACGATGTGCTGATGAAAATCAGCCGAAAGCTTACACCGTTTGGCGGTGTTTTTGTCACATCGATACTGTCAAGCCTTGTTTCGTGCAATCAGACGCTTGCAATTATGCTTGCACATCAGCTGTGCGGTGACATTGAAAAAGATAACAAAAAAATGGCATACTGCCTTGAGAATACGGCTGTCGTTATGGCTCCGCTTGTACCATGGTCAATCGCAGCTACCGTTCCCCTTTCGTCCATCGATGCACCAAGCATATGCATCCTTACGGCTTGCTACCTTTACCTTGTTCCGTTGTGGAACCTGGCACTTAACCTTTACAAACAAAAAAGAAAAATGCTCTGATTCAAGGACTGTCTGTTTATAGACAGTCCTTTTTAGTTATTTTTATAACAATCTTTTCAATATTCATTGACATTGTTAATTTTTTATTTTATTATACTTATGTATGAAATTTTATACTACTGAAAAGGAAGTGTTCTAAAATGGATAAGCAGTACGAAGCTTTATTCACCCCCTGGAAGATAGGTAACGTTGAAATCAAGAACAGAATCGTTATGTGTCCCATGGGTGGTACATCTTTGTTCGGCTGGTTTGAGCTTGGCGGCTGTCACTTTGACAAGGAGGCTGCAAAGCTTTTCCTCGAAAGAGCTAACAACAACGTTGGTCTTATCATCCCCGGTATCGCACCGTTGCGTGATACTTTCTGGGGCAAATGGCTCTGGCAGAACCCGAAGATGTTTGAAGATCTTAAAGAGTTTATGGACGAAATCCATAAGACAGGTGCAAAGTTGTTTGTTCAGCTGACTGCAGGTATGGGCAGAAGCTGGGCTATCACAGAGCTTGTTGCACCCCTTCATAGAAATAAGTTTACACGTGCACTCGTTAAGCCTATTCTTGATACATCACACGAATTGGCTTGTCCGAGCCCGCAGCCTGCTCGTTGGGCTCCCGATATCATCTGCCCTGAAATGACAAAGCATCAGATTCACGAGATCATCGAGGCTTTTGCAAAGACTGCAAAGCTTTGCCGTGATGCAGGTGTTGACGGTGTTGAAGTTCACGCTGTTCACGAAGGTTACCTTCTTGACCAGTTTGCTATCGAATTCTTCAACAAGCGTACTGACGAATACGGCGGAAGCTTTGAGAACAGATACCGTTTCGCAGTTGAAGTTGTTAAGGCAATCAAGGAGTCCTGCGGTAACGATTACCCCGTTTCACTGCGTTACTCTGTTGAGTCAAAGATGAAGGGCTTCTGCGAAGGCGCAATGCCCGGTGAAGAATATACAGAAGTAGGCCGTGCAATGCCCGAATCTGAGAAGGCTGCAAAGTACCTTCAGGATGCAGGTTACGATATGCTTAACGCTGACAACGGTACATACGACTCATGGTACTGGGCACATCCCCCGATGTATATGCCTCAGAACTGTAACCTTGACGACGTTGCTCACATCAAAAAGTTCGTTGACATTCCTGTTGTTTGTGCAGGTAGAATGGAACCCGATGTCGGTGCACAGGCTGTTGCAGATGGTAAGATCGACGGTGTCGGTATTGCTCGTCAGTTCCTCGTTGACCCTCTATGGATTACAAAGCTTATCACTGACAGAGTAGAAGACATCAAGCCTTGTATCTGCTGCCATGCAGGTTGCTTTAACTTCTCAACTTCAAAGGGTCACGCAAACACTCAGGATCTTATGGATACAATGGGCCTTTCACGTTGTGCTCTTAACCCGAAGACAATGCAGTCCAAGAAGTACAAGATTCAGCCTGCTAAGAAGCAGAAGAAGATTGCTGTTATCGGCGGCGGTATCGGCGGTATGGAAGCTGCTATCGTTTGTGCACAGCGCGGCCACAAGGTTGACCTTTACGAAAAGAGCGACAAGCTCGGCGGTGTATTCATCGCAGCAGCTGCTCCGTCATACAAAGAGAAGGACCGTGACCTTATCGCATGGTACAACCGTGAAGTCAAGCGTTACAAGGATATCAAGATCCATATGAACGCAGAGGTTAAGGACATTGCTTCTCTCGGTGCAGACGAGGTTATCATTGCTACAGGTTCAGTTGCTAACAAGATTCCTGTTAAGGGTGCTGACAAGGCAATTGAAGCAGTTGACTTTCTCCTCGGCACAAAGACAGTAGGTGACAATGTTGTTGTTGTCGGCGGCGGTCTTACAGGTTGTGAAATTGCTTACGAGCTTTATCTCCAGGGCAAGAATCCGACAATCATCGAGATGCAGGATGACCTTATTACAACACCCGGTGTTGCTCTTGCTAACACAAGTTACCTTCGTGACTTCTTCAAAGCAAACAAAGTTCCTGTTTACCTTGAGACAAAGACAACAGAAATCACAGACACAAGCGTATCTGTTATGGCAAAGGACGGCAAGACTATCACAATTCCTACTGATAACGTAATTCTTTCAGTAGGTTACAAGCCTGCTCCTCTTGCAGAAAAATCAAAGCACGTTCACATCATCGGTGACGCACAGAAGGTTGGTAACCTTCGTACAGTTATCTGGGGTGCTTGGGACGTTGCAATGAAACTCTGATAATATAAACTCTGACGGCTCGGAAAATCTCCGGGCCGTTTTTTGTATGGTTTGTTAATTGAATTGTGTTTTGACTTTGTGATACAATTTAAAGGTAACTTTACGGAGGTGCTTTATGGTAAAACTTGAACTTGTAAATTACGATATCTTCCCAAAGGTCTTCCCTTGTGACGAAGAAGTTGAAATAACAGTTAAACCTCTCGGTGCACACGTTGCGTTTGACGGTGAATATACCGTTGAAGTCCGCGCGTTGACCGAGGGTAATTCTCAGAGATATCCCGAAAGGAACAACCTCGTTTCATATCCCCGTTCACCCGAAGAGGATGGTGCAATCCGTTTTTCGCACACATTCAAAGGGGAACAGGAGCATTATGTTGACATTGTAAAGGACGGTAAACGCGTTGTCCGTCTGCCTGTCTATTCACTCCTCCCCGACCTTGTGGGCAGATACCCTTTCCGCGGTGACCTGCATATGCACACCTGCCGTTCAGACGGTCATCAGGCTCCCGCAATCGTTGCCGCAGAGTACAGGAAAAACGGCTACGACTTCCTTGCAATCACAGACCACGATTCATATTATCCGTCACTTGAAGCTATCAACGCGTTCAAGGATGTTCCGATTGAATACAACCTTGTTACAGGCGAAGAAGTTCATCTTGAGGGTAATGACATTCACATTGTCAATTTTGGTGGAACATACAGTGTAAACGCCCTTATGCCGGGTGACCACCACATCGATGTGGGACCTTCAAAAGAACTGCGTTCACTCAACGGCAAATGTCCCGAAATTATCAGCGTTGAAGAATACAAGCGTCAGGTCAATGAGCTTGCCGATACACTCGACATTCCCGACGGTGTGGAAAAATTCACCTACGCTTCGTGCGTATGGATTTTCAACCACATCAAGGCTGCGGACGGACTCGGTATCTTCTGCCACCCGTACTGGCTGCAGAATGTTTTCCACGTTCCTGAGACACTTGTTGAACATATAATGGACACTCAGCCGTTTGATGCTTTCGAGGTGCTCGGCGGTGAGGCTTATTACGAGCAGAACGGCTTCCAGACAATGCGTTATTACGACGACCGAATCAAGGGCAGACACTACCCCATCGTCGGCAGTACGGACAGCCATTCCTGTGTTCACAATGACGAAGCATTTGTGGCTTCAACAATAGTCTTTTCTCCCGAAAACACACGCGAGGGTATTATCTCGTCTATCAAAGATTTTTATTCCGTTGCAGTTGATTCTATCAGCAAGGAATTGAGACTTGTCGGCGAAACAAGATTTGTGCGCTATGCGTGTTTCCTGCTGCGTGAATTCTTCCCGCTTCACGATGAGCTTGTTTTTGAGGAAGGCAGACTGATGAAAGACTATGTCTGCGGTGATGCAGACGCAGAAAGAATCCTTAACGCAATCAACGGCAGAATGAAAAAACAGAGAGAAAAATATTTTAAATTTTAAGGTGTGATGATAATGGCTAAAACAAAAATTATAAGCAAAGCCAAAAACATCTTCAATACAGGCAAAAAATATTGGAGTCAACCCGCAAAAGGCAATTACATCCCGTACAAGGAAGTTGCCGCCTTAAGCGGTGCAGGATTCGGTGTCCATTGGGGCACACTCCTTGCATCGACAATCGGACTTAACGCATCCAACTTCCTTGTGGGTGCGTGTATAGGACTCAGACCGATGGATTTGCAGATTATGCTCAACGTTGCAAACCTTATCGGTATCCCGATCGGTATTTTCCGTAGCTGGTACTATGACAATCATAACCTGAAGGGCGGTAAATTTCTTCCGTTCATCAGAATGACTGCCGTTCCGATAGCACTCATTTCAATGATTTTTGTCTGGTTGCCTTACGAAAACTGGAATTATATAACCAAGGCAATCGTTGTTGAAGTTATGTACCTTTTGCTGAATATATTCCTGAGCTTCTACAACGAAAGCTATACTTATTTCCAGCAGATTATCAGTCCCGATGCACAGGAACGCGCAACCGTTATGAGTATTTCTCAGGTGATTTATTCGATGGCGCCCACTCTTTCCAACCTTTTCATTCCGATGATTGCAGGCTGGACATGGGGTCTTGATAACATCTGGACATACCGAATTATTTATCCCATATTCACGGTTATCGGTCTTGTGATGAGTCTTGTTTTCTTCCGTAAGGTTAAAGAACGGCTTATCCTTCCAAAAAAGAAACCTGAGCCTGTACGTATGTTGGATGCAATCCGTGAGATTGCAAAAAACAAGTATTATTGGATAATCCAATCAGCAGGTTGGGTTACCTTTCTTGAATCAGGCTTCGGAGTTGTGCTCGGATGGTCTTTTGTTTACGCGTACGGCGGTCAGTACGAATCCACACTCGGTCTTGCCAATACATTAATCGGTAATGCAGGTCTGTGGTCGATGCTCCTTGCTCCGTTTGCAATAAGACTGATGGGCAAAAGAAATCTGCTTATTACCGCGAATACCATCAATATTTTTGTGTTGATAGCTCTTTACTTTGTTTATGAAAACCTGGTTATGATTTGTGTCCTGTGGTATTTCAACACATTCATAAACACTTTCTGGAACATCGTTCAGCACAACATCAGCGCAGATATGCGTGACTATCACCAATGGAAAACAGGAGTTCGTGTTGACGGACTTTTTGGCCCTCTCGGTATGATCGGCACGGCTATCGGCTTCTTCACAGGTATGTTCTACCCTGCTATCTATGAAAAAATAGGCATTCAGGAAGACTACTCTGTCCTTTATGACGATGCGCTCCGCGGCAATCTTTTTGAGGTTCTTATCCTCTGCTCTGCAGTCGGTGCTTTCCTGAACCTTGTTCCGTTTTTCTTCTATGACCTTACGGAAAACAAGCATAAGGCTTATGTATGTGTACTTAAAATCCGTGCAATGTTTGAAAATTACACGCTCGGTGTGCTTGAAGACGACGAGCTTACAGATGCTATGGGCCTGATTTTCGAAGCAAAAGAGCTTTACGGTAAAGAGAAGTCTCCCATAGATAAAACTGCACTTAAGGCTGCACGCAAGATGCCTAAGAAAACACCGGAAGAAAAAGCTTTACGTGCAGAGGCGATTAAAAAGGCTAAGGAAGAAATTCACAGAATCAAAGAAGAAAACCTTGCAATTGAACGCGCTCCGATTATTATGGAAGACCTCAACAAATTCACCGGTACGGCAGCAGGTATCAAGGCATCACAGATGCAACACGACCTTGCGTACGGTGAAGTTCACTTCTACGAGAACGCAAAAGATGAACTGCGTGCGGCAAAGAAACTGCCGAAAAAGACTGCGGAAGAAAAGGCTATCCGTGCAGATGCAATCAAGATCGCACGTGTCAAAAAGGAGTCTGCATCACTCATACGCAGACTCGGTATGGATAACATCACTCCACCCGATGAATCTATCAAAGAAGCTCTTCTTAATAAAGACAGTGCAAACTTCATCGATGCACTGAGAACGAAGCAGGAACTTCGCAGATACCTTAAGAAAGAGTCAATGTATATCCGCATCATAAAGCCGTACACAGATGCACAGAATTACCTTAATCAAAGAAAATATTACACCCATTACAACGAACTTGAAGAAAGATATCACGAGCTCGTTTCTGCAAGATGACAGAATTAATCCCCTGAAACTCAGACGGTTTCAGGGGATATTTTTATCGAAAAAGTTCAAGGTCAATGCCGTCGGCTACAATCTGACCGCCCTTTTTGTTCGGATGAAGTTTATCTCCACCGAGATATTCTTTCTTTGAACAATTCGGCTTATCGGGGTTAACGCACAGACTTGCCTGGTCGTACACTGCATAGAACTTATCTTTATTATTTTCGAGCAATTGATTGTATTCGTGCACGAGTACCTCTTTCTCTGCTTTGGAATTTACACACTCGCCGAAGTTCAGAACATTGAATACAATCAGCTTCTTGCCCTTCTCCTTAAGTCTTTCCGAAATGCTGACAACCGCATCCAGAGCCTGTTTTGCTGTCGGTTTTTCGGATTTTGGTGCAGAAATCGTACCGTACTGCAGGAAGTCGTTTGTACCAAGTGCAAAAACAACAAACTCCGTGTCATCGTAGTCAAGAACATCACGCTGAAGTCTGTTAAGACCGCTGATGCCGAAAAGACCTTTAGCGATAAAACGCTTGCCGAAATCAAGACGGATACGGTTACCCATAATCGACTTGTTGATAACGGAATATCTGCCCTTGTATTCCTTTCGGATACGCTCGGTGAAAGCGTTTGTCCAATAACCCTGCTGACTGATTGAGTCGCCGAAAACGGTTATCGCAGTTGCGCCTGTTTCGTTGAGAAGCTCAACAGACTGAAACAGAGGAATAGGCTTGTGGAAATACATTCCGAGCACCTTTGATGCGACCTCACGCACACCGTCACGCGGACGTGTCTGATTGGTTATACTTTTTTGTGCGGTAACATTGCCCTTAACCGTTAAAAGGTCAACATTATCAATAAGATTACCGCTTCGCAACGCGCCGCATTCAACATAGGCACTTACACAGAAATATCCGTCAACGTCTACCGTCAGGTCTACGGGGTCAGTTTTTACAATCTCACCTTTTTTGAGCGTAAACGAAGACTGACCGCCCACAGTTACGGTTTTATATGAGTCTGTAAAGTTTCCGTCTTTGTCACAATTTGCAACTGTAACGGCACCGACACGTACATCGTTTTTCGCATACTCGTTGGAAAGCTCAAGTCTTACCGCTTTGCCGGATATCGCAGAAGAGATTACCATACGGTAAGTCTTCGGACAGGACGGATAATAGAAAAAAGACAGTGCCGAATGAGCCTGTCCCCAGGTCTGCACCCATTTTTCTGACATAAAAACACCCCGTTTGTTTGACTTTTTTCTATTCTACATTTTTCTTGATTTTTTTGCAATATCTTTTTATCTGTTGCAATAGACATAAGTATAATGTATAATTATTCCATAAACTTTTGGAGGTTATATTATGGCAAAGATTATCGGACCCGCAATTCCTAATATCCCGTGGCAGGACAAGCCCGAGGGTTACAAATATCCCGTTTGGCGTTATGACGGAAATCCCGTTATCACAAGAGACAACCTTTACGGTGCAAACAGTATTTTCAACTCTGCAGTCGTACCTTACGGTGACGGATTTGCAGGTGTTTTCAGAGTAGATAACATCAGCCGTGACCACACTCTCGTTGTCGGTTACAGTAAGGATGCAATCAACTGGGAGCTTGAGGAAAAAGTCGTTTTCCGCGGCTACGACCCGAGACTTTGCGAAATTGAAGGCAAATACTACCTTTCATGGGTTAACCTTACTCCGCACGGCACAACAATCGGCATCGCATACACAACAGACTTCAAAGAGTGGACACAGCTTGAGGATGCGTGCTATCCCGTTGCAAGAAACGGTGTGCTTTTCCCGAGAAAGGTCAACGACGAATTCCTTCTTCTTATCCGTCCGTGCGACCGTGGTCACACACCTTACGGCGACATTTTCTTAAGTCACAGTAAGGACCTTACATACTGGGGCAAGCACAGATTTGTGATGTCTCCCGTAAAGAATTGGGAGATGACAAAGGTCGGCGCAGGCCCGACTCCGATTGAGCTTGAAGACGGTTGGCTTATGTTCTACCACGGTGTGCTTACAAGCTGTAACGGCTTCACTTACGCAATGGGTGCTGCAATTCTTGACAAGGACGAGCCGTGGAAGGTACTTCACAGAGCAGACTGCTTCCTTCTTGCACCGCACGAGCTTTACGAGTTTGTCGGTGACGTTCCGAATGTTGTATTCCCCTGCGCTGCACTTGCAGACAGTGAAAGCGGTAAAATCGCAATCTACTACGGTGCGGCTGACACAAGCGTTGCACTTGCATTCACAACTGTTGACGAGGTTGTTGATTTCATCAAGGAGCACGACCTTAACAAATAAAAATTACGGTGGCGGAAATAAATCCGTCACCGTTTTGTTTTATATAGCGTTGTTGATTTTTTCTGCTATCTTTGCTATGTCCTCGGCTGTCCAGTCGGGGTCAACTGAGATATAAGCCGTACGTGCAAGATAATCGAGAGTTTTCGGACACATATCCATTGTGTAATCCATCTGCAGACCTTCGTTTTCCTTCATCCTGAACGGATCCATTGCAGGGTGAAGTGCACCGCGCTTTTCCATAATCTGCGTCCAGTTTGTATAGATGTGTTTGCCCGTGTTTATCGGAATTATGATTCCCAGACCGTTCTCTTCACACTTCTTGGCAAAATCATTTGTCTTTTCTGCCGTGTCAAAACGCAGAGCAAGAGTTGTCGGGCAACCACCCTTTTCATCGTGTGAAGGAATAACGGTTGCTTTTTCATCAAGGAGACTGATGAGAGCAAATCTGTTTTTGCCGAGGTCTTCGATAATTGACGGAAGCTTCTTTAACTGCTCACGCATAATCGCACCCGTGATATCAGAAACACGGAACTCCGTACCGCCGAAAACAGGCTCGGATGTATCGTCAAGCTGATTGCCGAAGAATGCAACTGCTGATGCATCATGATAGATAAGTGCGCGTTCAAAAATCTTTTTGTTATCTGTAACAAGTGCACCGCCCTCACCCGACGTGATGACCTTGTAATAATTAAAGCTGTAAGCGCCTGCATCACCGATTGTGCCGAGCACTTTGCCCTTGTATGTGCCTCCGTCAGCCTGACAAGCGTCTTCTACGATTGCGATGCCGTGCTTGTCACAGAGTGCTTTAAGTGCATCCATATCACACGGAAAACCCTGAATATGTACGGGCATAACCGCTTTTGTTGCCTTTGTGATTTTCTTTTCAACTTCACAAACATCAATTGTAAGTGATTCGTCAGTTTCAACGATGACGGGAATTGCACCGACTGCAGTGACTGCAAGTGCCGTCGCAATGTATGTATAAGCAGGGACAATAACCTCATCCCCGGGTCCTATGCCCAGACCGATGAGTGCAGAGGTCAACGCACCGAAACCGGATGACATAAGAATACAGTGTTCCGCACCTGTGAAAGCTTTCATTTCGTTTTCAAAATTATATACTTCCTGACCGCTGCCGTTACACTTAAAAAAATCTTTGGAATTTATTGCACGTGCAACTGCCTCAATTTCTTCCTGTCCTATTCTGAACATAACTTATACCACACCTTTATTTTCACGGATTATACGCAAATTTTCGTTGATAATACTCTGGTCTGTATTACTTGCAAGAGGAAACAGACTGCCGTACATAAAGCAAGCGACCTCATAACCGCCACGGCAAAGCTGATCTTCTGACGGAAGATAGACATTATAACCGTTTGTGCAGGAAAGACAGAGCGTGTACGGATACGGTGAATAGTTGCGAAGTCGCATCGAAATCTCAGAAAACATTTCAAACGGAAACGGAATAAGCACAACATCACCGAGCGAAATAATGGTCTGCGGAAAAGTGAATGCTTCGGGAATTACACCGTCACCGTTTTCAAGGAAGTCCTTTGTCTCTTTATAATGCTCATATTCAAGACGAGCTATGTTGATTAATTCTTCAGGATTTGTAAATCTTGAAAGTTTTTTGTTTGTCTCTTCAAGCGTGGGCATTTCCTTATAAGGAAGATGCACGGTATCGTTAAAAATTTCGAGCACACCTGCATGGTAACCGCCCTTGTTTTTATACGCACGGACAGCGTCTGCAGCTGCTACACCACCGAGTTCCTCGGTATATTTAAGGTTACCCGTTGTCTCACCGTTTGTAAGACGGGGGCCCACATCACCGATTGCGCCGTTCCAGAATGCAGTAAGCGTCTGTGTCTCGTGTTCAAGACGGTCAATCATAATGCCTGACCAGTCACGGGAAACTGCATCGGCAAGACCTGCCGATGTTCCGTGGCAACCGTAGTGAATAAGATTGAGTATTCCTTTCTTATCCTCCGCACCGCGGACAGAAACAACCGTCATAATCGGGTCGTAACACGCGTGCGGATTCTGACCGAGACCGATATCACCGTTCTCAAACTGCCGACGACGGTTAATACCGACCTTACTTTCGGTCACACCGATTGCAATTTCCGCAGGTCGCATGGAAGAGAGTGCATCTGCCGACGCACCGAGCGTTGCAGGCAGAAAAATCTCTTCGTAATATTTTGTGTCAATGTCGCCCCAACCGACTGTACCCGAAAGGTTGGGTGCAGTGTGGGTGTGGGTTGATGAAATCAATATGTTTCTTTTATCCACATTGCAGTGCTTTGCAATTTCGTCTGCCAGCTTACCGCAGAGTTCGGTCTGAATATCACCGATTTCTGCCGTAAGAATCAAAGCCGTTCTGCCGTTCTGACTGACCGCAAGAGCAGTAACACTCAACGGATCGTGAACAGACTTACAAGCAATGTCAGGACGGTAACCGTAAAGAAATGTACCAAGCTCGGGCGTAGTATCCTTACGTGCAGCACCTGCAAGAAAAATACTGTTGTTCATACTTTTTCCTCCTTTGAGGTTACACCTGAGACAATGTCTTGTATGTATCCTTAAGGTTTGTATAGAGTGATTTGTAAATACCGTGATATGTCATATACTGCGCTGTCTTTTCGCTGTCGGGTGCGGAAGCGTCGTCATTGTAACGCACCATTGCTTCACACGCAGCCTCAACGCTAGTGTAAAGACCTGCGCCCACAGCCGCAAGTACGGCAACACCAAGTGCGGGGCCTTCGCTTGACTGAGCTGTTCTGACAGGCACGGCAAAAATATCGCAGAGCATCTGTCTCCAGAATTCACTCTTGCCTCCGCCACCGCAGACAAGCATCTCCTTGGGATTGATATTCATTGCGTTAAGCACACA
Organism: Acutalibacteraceae bacterium; assembly: GCA_045648745.1. Taxonomy (GTDB): domain Bacteria; phylum Bacillota; class Clostridia; order Oscillospirales; family Acutalibacteraceae; genus CAG-488. The sequence goes on from JAZROM010000007.1 coordinate 24,081, forward strand.
AATGCAATCATAAAGTGAATAGCTGACACCCTCAAGCACGGCACGGATGAAATGTGCCCTTGTGTGCATTGCGGAGATACCGAAGAACACACCTCGACAATCGGGGTCAAGGTGAGGTGTTCTTTCACCCATAAGATAGGGAAGATAGATAAGTCTGTCGCATCCGACAGGAATCTTATCTGCCTCGGCAGTCATAATATCGTAAGCAGAAGTGTTCTGAGCTTCTGCTTTTTGTGTTTCTTCAAGACAGAACTCTCTTCTGAACCACTGGAGAGAAAGTCCTGCACCCTGAGTAACACCCATAACGTGCCACTTGCCGGGTACTGCACAGCAGAAGGTGTGAACTCTGCCGTCTTTGTCGATAACAGGAGAATCAGTGTGTGCAAAAACAACACCCGATGTTCCGATTGTTGTGAAAGCCTTGCCCTCACTTACAACACCCATACCGACTGCAGCGGCAGCATTGTCACCTGCACCACCGACAACGAGAGTTGCCTCAGAAAGTCCTGTTTTTTCTGCAGTTTCTTTATTGATTTTACCCGTAACTTCGGGAGATTCGTAAACCTTCGGAAGATACTCTTCCTTGATTGAAAGAGCATCAATCATAACCTGTGACCAGCATCTGTTCGGCACGTCGAGAATCTGCATTCCCGAAGCATCGGAAACTTCCGTTGCAAAGTCACCTGTGAGCTTAAAGCGAAGATAATCCTTCGGCAGAAGAATGTGTCTGCACTTTTCAAAAATCTCGGGTTCATTGTTCTTTACCCAGAGGATTTTTGAAGCAGTAAATCCCGTAAGTGCAGGATTTGCCGTAATTTCAATTAACTTCTCACGTGTAAGCTTTTCGGTAAGCTCGTCACATTCCTTACCTGTTCTCTGGTCACACCAGATGATTGACGGACGAAGCACTTCGCAGTTTTCATCAAGCATAACAAGTCCGTGCATCTGACCTGAAATGCCGAGAGAAACAATGTCCTCTTTTGCGACACCGCTGTTTTTCACAACATCTGCGATAGTCTCGATTCCTGCGTTATACCAATCGGCAGGATCCTGCTCCGCCCAACCGTTTTTCGGCTGATATAACGGGTATTCACGGCTTGACGAACAGACTACATTACCCTTTTCGTCAAAGAGAACCGTCTTTGTTGCAGAGGTGCCGAGGTCAATTCCCAATACATATTTCATAATTATTCACCAAAGAAAATCTGATTTACAACGCTCTCAAGATATTCCTGTCTGCCTGAACCGGGGTCAGTACAAGCACCGAGCTTTGCAGCGTTTTCTGCAAGAGATTCAAGTGTTGCAGTACCGTCAATGATTGTCTTGCCGATACCCTCGTTGAATGATGAATATTTCTTCTCAATGAATTTATCAATTCTGCCGTCTTCGATAAGCTTTGCAGCCTTGATAAGACCGAGCGCAAAAGCGTCCATACCGAGGATGAATGCGTGTACCATATCTTCCTTTGTATTGCTCGGACGACGGTTTTTAGCATCAAAATTGAATCCGCCGTTCTTCATTCCGCCTGCCTTGAGAACTTCGTACATGCACATTGTTGTCTCATAAACATCGAACGGGAACTCGTCTGTATCCCAACCGAGGAGGTAGTCACCCTGGTTAGCGTCGATTGAACCGAGCATACCGTTGATTGCAGAAATACGAAGCTCGTGCTGGAATGTATGACCTGCAAGTGTTGCGTGGTTTGCTTCAATGTTCATCTTGAAATCCTTATCAAGACCGTACTGACGCAAGAAACCGATTGCTGTTGCTGCATCAAAATCGTACTGGTGCTTCATCGGCTCTTTCGGCTTCGGCTCGATGAAGAAATCGCCTGTGAAACCGATCTTACGGCCGTAGTCAACAGCAAGACGCATAAGACGTGCGATGTTTTCCTGCTCAAACTTTACATCTGTGTTAAGAAGTGACTCATAACCTTCACGACCGCCCCAGAAAACATAGCCCTTACCGCCGAGCTTGACTGTGAGCTCGAGTGCCTTCTTAATCTGTGCTGCTGCGAAGCAGTAAACATCAGCACTGTTTGTACTGCCTGCACCGTTCATAAAACGGGGGTTGGAGAACATATTTGCTGTACCCCAAAGGCACTTGATGCCCGTTTCCTGCATTTTTACAAGAATATAATCTGTGATTTCGTCAAGTCTGCGGTTTGTCTCGTTGATGTCCTCTGCTTCGGGAACAAGGTCAACATCGTGGAAGCAGAAATACTCGACACCGAGCTTCTGCATAAACTCAAAACCTGCATCAACCTTTGCCTTTGCGTGTTCCATTGTAGCTTCAGCTGCACCGAAAGACTTGTCTGCAGTGCCTCTGCCGAACATATCAACACCGTTTGCACCGAGGTTGTGCCACCAAGCCATCGCAAAAGGAAGATGCTCCTTCATCGGTTTACCGAGGATAACGCGGTCTGCGTCATAGAACTTGAATGCAAAAGGATTTTCGGTTTTTGCACCCTCAAACTTTACTTTATCAATAAAATCAAAATACATAGCGATTACTCCTTTATAGTTATTACATCTGAAAGTCTTATATCATTTGAAGCGGCACCGACCATAATTTCAAAGTCACCGTCTTCAACCACCCATTCATAATCTTTGTTAAGAAGTCTGAATGCGTTGAAGCCGAGTTTGAACTCAACCGTCTTTGATTCCCCTGCCTTGAGTGAAATTCTCTCGAAGCCCTGAAGCAGTTTAAGCGGAGTAATAACAGACGATACAACATCGTTGACATAAAGCTGAACAACCTCGTCACCGTCAACGTCACCGATGTTCTTAACTGTTGCTTTAACCGTGAAGTCGGTCTTGCCTGTCTTTTCAATCACGAGGTCGGAATACTCGAACTTTGTGTAAGAAAGACCGAAGCCGAACGGATATTTTGCGTTCCTCTCGCCCTCAAACATCATATCGAAGAAATTGGGGAGAATTGAATAATAACACGGAATACGGTTGGAATCCTGCGGGAAAGAAACAGGAAGTCTGCCTGCAGGGTTGTTGTCACCGAGGAGTGTTTCAACAATTGCCTTTGCGCCGAATTCACCGCCGAACCACGAAAGAAGAATTGCATTTGCAACCTTACACTCTTCCGAAAGGTCGATGCTTCTGCCGTTTTCAAGCACGATGATAAGCGGTTTGCCTGTCTTTGCAAGCTCAAGGATGAGTTCACGCTGCTTACCTGCAAGTCGGAGATCTGAACGGTCGTGACCCTCACCGCTTGTGAAAGTGTTGTCACCGCCGACAAAGATGATTACATCACTCTTCTCTGCTGCGGCAATTGCATCGGCAAAGTTTGCATTTTCGTCCTCGTCATAAACTTCAACAAGGTGGAACTGTCCGTCCTCTGCAGTAATTGCCTGAACACCCTTGGGGATTCCGCAACCGGAAGCCTGTGTGATTTCGTAACCGTCACCGAGTGTAGCCTTCAGCTCATCGTAAACAGTTGCAAGTTCATAACCATGAGGTGCTGAAGAATAGCCGCCCACACGCTGTCTTGCTGATGAAGGACCGACAAGTGCAATCTTTTTGTATTCCTTTGAAAGCGGAAGTATTCCGTCGTTTTCGATAAGTGTCATACCCTGTCTTGCGCCATCGAGGCCGAGAGCCTTATGCTCGTCACAACGGATAACGGACTTGTATTTTTCCTCATCCGTAAACGGATTTTCAAACAGTCCGAGCATAAACTTAAGACGCAGAACGCTGAAAACAGCTTCGTCAATTCTCTCAAGAGGAATTTCGCCCTTGCCGACAAGGTCGATGATTGTATTCTGCCAGAACTCGTTTGTATAGTCACTGCAACCCTGCATATCAAGACCTGCGTTGACAACATCACGGATAGCATCGACGTGATTTGCTGCTGTGCGGTGAGCCTTGACAAGACGCTCAATTGCACCCCAGTCTGCACGGACATAGCCCTTCATTCCGTAGCGTGTACGAAGCACGTCGTAAAGATAATATCGTGAACTGATTACAACCTCGGAGTCGATTGCGTTGTAACAAGCCATTACATTGTTTGCACCCGCTTGAGTGATTGCCTTTTCAAAAACAGGAAGGTAGCACTGCTCAATTTCGCGCTTACCTGCCCTAGCCTGTGCACAGTTGATACCGTTTTCGGCAATGCCGTGAACACAGTAATGCTTCGGCTCGGTCAGAACTGCATCGTCACGCTTGAAATCACCGTTCTGCTGTTCACCCGTAACAATCTGATAACCCATTTCGGCACAAAGGTAAGTGTCCTCACCGAAGGTTTCCTCAACTCTGCCCCAACGGGGTTCACGCGCAACATCGAGGTTCGGAGCAAGGATTTCGTGCATACCGAGAGAACGTGTTTCCGCAGCGATTGCCTTACCTGTACGGTGAACAATGTCGCGGTTAAAGGATGCCGCAAGACAAAGCGGAACAGGGAAAATCATTGCACCCGGCCAGCTGATACCGTGCAGAGCCTCGCCCGTGAAAATACACGGAATACCAAAACGGCTCTTCGACATAATAAATTCCTGATATTTGTTAAAAAGCGCAGGTACGGTATATGCATCGTGCATAAAGCCGATACCTGTATCACCGAGAATCTCCGCTAATTCCTCGTACTTGATTTCGGATTTTTCATCAATTGCACAGTGATTTTTTTCGTGCGGAATGGTTGTAAACTCAACACCGCGGAAAATGTCAATCTGTGCAACTTTCTCTGCAAGAGTCATTCTTGAAAGCAGGTCTTCTGCTCTGACCTCGGGAGAAAGCGAAGCGTCCTTGAACTTCATTTAAGCACCTCCGTGAATATATGAATATATATACAAAAATTATATCATCCTGCAAATTTTAAGTCAAGGAAAGCACAAAAATAAACGCCCCGATTTTCATCGGAGCGTTCCTGATTTTATCTTACTTTTTCTTTACCTTGTTAAGGATTGCATTGATTTCGAGAATCTGCTCTTTGGTGAATTTACCGCCACCGATCATCGAGAATACACGCTTAACAGTAAAGCCTGATGCCATATCATAAAGACCCTTGAGCATTGATTTGCTGATTTTGATGCCACCCATATCGAAGCCTGCAACATCTTTTCTGCCTTCGCCGGAAGACAGTGCCTTCTTAACCTTGAGACCGATCTTGACTGCTGCAATCTTACCGCCTGTTGTTGAAAGAATGTCACCGATTGTATCGTTGATTGAGTAACGGCCGTCAGGTGTGTTGATTTCGAACCAGTTGATGACCTGACCTTCTTCTTTCATAATATATGCTTCGTTGGGAGTGTCAACCTTACGGATTGTACCGCTGTCTTCAAGGTCACCTGCTTTTGCAACAAGTGTTGTCTCTCCCTCGTTCTTTACATCAAAATAGAAGAACGGATACTTGCCCTTTGTCTGCTTACCTACGCTGACACCGTTTGCAAAGAGTTCAACTTCGTCACAGTTTGAGTAAACTGTTACCTTTGTTACGTCCTCAACACGGTCGATATAACGCTTGGAGCAAAGGTGAATCATCGGCTTCTTTGAAAGCCATGCCTGATAAGCGTAGAAGGAATCCTTCTTGTACTGTCTGTCGAATGTGACAAGACCCTTATGGTTCATACCGTTTTCGCCGCCCTCGGCACGTGCGTCGGCAGCAAAATCAAACATATTCCATACGTGAGTTGCCCAGAGATACGGTCTTTCAGCAATCTGCTTGATGAGTTCCTCGTGGTAGTATGCCTGATACTCCTCTGTATAGTCACCCTGAACAGGGTTTGATGTATGCCAGTCAAGAGCTTCACAGCCGTACTCACTAAGACCGATAGGCTTGTTCGGATACTTTGCGTGGAAGTTGTCAAACCAAGGTCCGTTCATATCTGTTGTACCGCCGTACCAACCGTAATAATGGTTGTAAGAAAGCACATCACTGATGTGAACATATTCAGAATCAATAGAACACATTGTAACGGATGCGATTGTTGTAAGACGTGTTTTGTCCATCTTATGACAAAGCTCGTTAAGATCCTTGTGATTCTTTATAAGGTGCGGATCATCAGCACCTGCGATTGTAATCTCGTTTGAAAGACCCCATACAAAAATTGACGGGTGGTTGTAGTTCTGTGAAACAAGCTCTTTCATCTGAGAGATTGTGTTGTCATAGCCGTTTGCCATGTGTCGTGAAATATAGGGAATTTCTGCCCAGAGAACAAGACCTGCCTCGTCACAAAGGTCATAGAAAACCTGTGAATGCTGATAGTGAGCAAGACGGATTGTGTTTGCACCCATTTCAAGAATAAGATCAAGGTCTTCCTTGTGGTGCTCAGGAAGAAGTGCATTACCGATGTCAGGTCTGTCCTGATGACGGGAAACACCACGGAGCGGATACTCTCTGCCGTTGAGGATGAATCCCTTTTCGGGGTCAATCTTGAATGAACGGCAGCCGAAGCGTGTTGAAACCTCGTCAACCTCTTCACCGTCAACAATCAATGTAGCCTTTGCTGTGTAAAGATACGGGTCATCAAGACCGTCCCAGAGGTGAACGTTTTCGATTGTAAAATCAACATCATCGTCATCGTCTGTTTTTGATGCGATAACCTCGCCGTCTGCGATGATTTCATATTTAACCTTGCAGTTTTTATCATCATTGATAAAAACTTTAACTTCAACTTCCGCGTCCTTGCCCTTGATTTCAGGAGTAACCATAATTCCGGGAGCACCGTAATATTCAAGGTCAAAATGCTTTTCGGGTACACCGATAACCTTTACATCACGGTAAATACCGCCGTAGAAAGTAAAGTCTGCATTCTGCGGATAAACTCTGTCGTTAGAAGAGTTATCAACTGCAACTGCGAGAAGGTTTTCATCCTTTATATCGTCAATTTTTACACGGAAGGTTGAATAACCGCCATCGTGCTTTGTGATGCTCTTACCGTTCCAGAAAACTTCGCAAGATGAGTTTACACCGTCAAACTGGAGATACTTAACTGCACCCTCGGGAAGCTCGTCCGCTTTAAGAGTTTTTGCAAAATAGCAAGTGCCTCTGTAATAGTCGTTTCCGCCGTCCTGACCGTCCTTGCCGTTCCATGTGTAAGGCAGGTCAAGCTGAGTCCACTCAGCAGGATAAGCTGCAGGAACACTCTTTGCTTCTTTAGAAAAAGCCCAACCTGCATTGATGTTTATAATGCTTCTCATAGTTATTCCTCCAAAATTATTTCATACACTGATATGATACCTAATTTTCAATAAAAATGCAACACAATATCGGTCAATGTGTTGCAGAAATTCCAAAAAAGCAAAAGAAAACGCTACATCGGATGATGCAGCGTTTTGGTTTTTATCAGTCGTTACCGAAGAATGCCTCGTGAACAGCAGCAACTGCTTTGTCAGCGTCCTTACGGTCGATAAGAACAGAAATCTTGATTTCGCTTGTAGAAATCATCTGGATGTTGATATCCTGATTGAAGAGTGCCTCAAACATTGTTGAAGCTGTGCCCGGATGTGTTTCCATACCTGCACCGACAACAGAAATCTTAGCAATTGTATCGTCACGTACAACCTTTGCATCGCCGATGAACGGGAGGCTGTTGATTGCTGCAACTGCATCGTCAGCGTGTGCTTCGCTTACTGTGAAAGCGATATCCTTTGTGCCGTCACGGCCAACTGACTGAAGAATGATATCAACGTTGATATTCTTTGCAGCGAGACTTGCAAAAATTTTGAATGCAACACCGGGAACATCATTGAGTCCTGTGATTGAAATTCTTGACGCATCTGCATCCTTAGTTACGCCTCTTACTAACATTTTTTCCATTTTAGCTGTCTCCTTTACCATTGTGCCCGGAATCGGGTTGAGGCTTGAAATAACCTCAAGCTGTACATTATATTTTTTAGCCATTTCAACCGAACGGTTGTTGAGAACCTGTGCGCCGAGTGTTGCAAGTTCAAGCATCTCGTCATAGGTAATCTCAGGAAGTCTCTTTGCGTTCTTGACCTTACGCGGGTCAGCTGTGTAAACACCGTCAACGTCTGTAAAGATCTGGCACTTGTCTGCGTGAAGAGCTGCTGCAATTGCAACTGCACTTGTGTCAGAACCGCCACGGCCGAGTGTTGTAACATCGTCGTACTTGTTAAGACCCTGGAAGCCTGCAACAATAACAATCTTCTTGTTGCCGAGCTCTGTCTTAAGACGCTTTGTGTCTACCTTCTTGATTCTTGCTGCAGAGTACACAGAGTCTGTGCTGAAGCCTGCCTGCCAGCCGAGAAGAGAAATTGCATTGTAACCGAGCTTTTCGATAGCCATAGCAAGAAGAGAGATTGAAATCTGCTCACCTGCTGCCATAAGCATATCCATTTCACGCTTCGGTGCGCCGGGGTTGATTTCCTTTGCTTTTGCGATAAGGTCGTCAGTTGTATCGCCCTGAGCAGAAACAACAACTACAACGTCGTTGCCCTCTTTGTAAGTATCAGTAACGATTTTTGCGACATTCATCACACGCTCGGCATTAGCAACTGAGCTTCCACCGAATTTCTGAACGATAAGTCCCATAATTAATTCACCACTTTATATCAATAATTTTCTACTCTGATTTTTGAGAGGATTTCGACATCCTCAAGTTTTGCGAGCATAGCGTCAAGCTCACCCTCTGCCTTGACGGGAGTTACGAATGCAAACTCGTCTTCGGGAGCATTGTCACGGGTAAGAATGCTGATGTCGCCAAAGATTTCCTCTGCTTTTTTAAGTGCGAAAACCTTGTCGCCCTTTGCACGGACATAGAAAGAAGTTTCAACTTCCTTATGATCAACAACATAGTTTTCAACTGCATCGCCCCAGCCGAAAGCCTTGCGCTTTTCGATATGACGCGCACAATCGATAACGTCTGCCACAACTGCACTTGCTGTTGCAAGTTTACCTGCGCCTCTGCCGTAGAATGCACAGTCACCTACTGCGTTACCGCGTACAAAAACTGCATTGAAAACATCGTTAACGCCTGCAAGAATACTCTCGTTTTTAACAAAAGCAGGGCTTACCATTGCGGAGATTTTATCGCCTACGCGCTTTGCTCTGCCGAGGAGCTTGATAACACCGCCCCATGAACGAGCGTACTCAACATCCTCAAGTGTAATTTTTGTAATACCCTCTGTGTAAACGCTTTCGGGGAAAACGTGTTTACCGAAAGCAAGAGAAGCAAGAATACAGATCTTACGGCAGGCATCAAAGCCTTCGATATCTGCTGTCGGATCCTTTTCGGCATAGCCGTTATCCTGAGCAAGTTTGAGAGCATCCTCAAAGCTCATTGAATTATAAATCATCATTGTAAGAATGAAGTTTGTAGTACCGTTGAGGATACCTGCAACTTCATCAACTCGGTTTGCTGCAAGGCACTGTGCAAGAGGACGGATTACGGGAATACCGCCGCCGACACTTGCTTCAAACATAAAGTTGACATTGTTTTCCTCAGCAAGCTTAAGAAGAATGTCACCCTTTGCGGCAACAAGCTCTTTGTTTGAAGTCGCAACACTCTTACCTGCCTTAAGACAAGCGGAAACAAAATCAAATGCAGGGTTAAGACCACCCATAGCCTCGACTACGATTTTAACGTCGGGGTCATTGAGAATGATATTGAAATCCTTTACGAGTTTGCTTTCGTTCTCGTCACCCGGGAAATCGCGGAGGTCAAGTATGTATTTAACACTTACGCTGTCCTGCAGACTTTTTTCAGCGATGCTCTGATTATTCATTGAAATAACCTGTGCAACACCTGAGCCTACAACACCGTAGCCCATAATTGCTATTTCCATATTTTTTCACTCCTTAATTCATACGTAAGGTAGTTTAACACAAATACAGAAAATAATAAAGAGTAAAATTGAAAAAAACTTGTGTTTTTTGAAAAAAATTCATATCTTTTTAATTGAAAAGACATCGTATTTGTTATAATATAGTTATATAACAGACACATAAGAAAATTAAGGAGTTGTCCTTATGAAAAAAACCATACATTACTGTTGGTTCGGCAGAGGTGAAAAACCGAAGCTTGTTGCCAAGTGTATTGAAAGCTGGAAACAGAAACTACCCGATTACCGCCTTATTGAGTGGAACGAGGATAATTTTGACATTTCAAAAAATCAGTTTGTCGCAGAGGCATACAGTGACAGAAATTTTGCCTTTGTCAGCGACTATGTCCGTGCTTATGTGCTTTACAACTACGGCGGAATTTATATGGACACAGACGTTGAGGTGCTCGGCAGCTTTGACCGTTTTCTTGACGATAAGGTTTTTCTCGGATTTGAAGAGGGCAACTTTGTAGGAACCTGTGTTATGGGTGTTGAAAAGGGACACGAGCTGATGAAAAACTATCTCGACCACTACGAGAGTATGACATATTTCAACGAAGACGGCACAAAATATACCGACACAAACGTTGTTCTTCTCACAAAGCTCCTCGACGAGAGAGGTCTTGTCAGAAATAACGAGAAGCAGACAGTCGGTGACATCTCGGTTTACCCGAGAACCTTCTTCAGTCCTTATGACTATATCAACGGAATCAGTTACATCACTGATGACAGTGTTGCAATCCACCACTTTGCACAGTTATGGCTTCCGACAAATGTCAGACTCAAAACCGAGGCAAAGCGTGCGCTTATAAAAATTATCGGTGGAGAAAAAATGAAAAAATTACGCGAACTTACCAGAAGATGAGGTATGGCTAATGGAAAAAGTTGAAATAAGACGCAAAAGGATAATCAACTTCGTCTATCTTGCAATGATTCTCGGACTTTCCTTTTTGTTCGTCAAATACTGTTTCTGGATTTTCTTCCCGTTTCTGCTTGCATTGCTGTTAGCAGTGGCCGTGCAGAAACCGGCAAACTATCTTGTAAGAAAAACAAAAATTAAAAAAGGCATATCGTCAACCATTCTTGTGCTGTTACTGTTTGCAATTGCAGGCGGTATAATCTCACTGTTGGGAATGAAGCTTGTTGACCTTATCAAAAGCACGGTCGATTTTGTTGTTGCACAAATCAGTGACCTGCCGTCACTTATTGATGACATCAAATATTGGGTGATAAACACTGCTTCAATCCTGCCCGATAAGCTCGAAGCGAAATTTGTTGATACTGCAAGTAACTGGTTTGATATGATACGCGACAAGAGTGCTTCGGAAATTGCCGCAACCATTGTCGGCTCTGCTTCGGGCGAGGAAAAATTCTCTATCTCATCAATCACAACACCTCTAAGCGGTTTGTGGTCAACAGCTAAGCGTATCCCATCAGTTTTTGTTGCAATCGTTATCTGCATCCTTTCCTCCTGCTTTATGGCGGCTGACTATGACTGGATTTCAAACTTCATCAAAAAGCAACTGTCTCCCGAACACAAACGCAAACTTACCATCAGTAAGCGTGTTGTTTTCCAATCTCTCGGCAAACTTATACGCTCATACATTCTGATAATCTGCATAACGGGTACGGAAATTTTTATCGGACTGAACATCCTTTCACTCGTCGGACTTTATAACGGCGGAAACATCTTTGCTATATCAATAATTGTTGCTTTGCTTGACATTCTGCCCGTACTCGGCACAGGTACTTTTATGATACCGTGGGCAGTGTACAATCTTATTACAGATAATTTCGGTCTCGCGATCGGATTGTTTATCCTTTATGCAATCATCTACGTTGTCCGTCAGGTAATCGAACCAAAAATCGTCGGCGGTACGGTTGGACTTCCGCCCTTCATCACCCTTATGGGTATGTATGTCGGCTCACAATTATTCGGATTTATCGGTATTTTCCTTGTACCGATTATGATAATTATTGTAAAGCTCCTCAATGACGAGGGTGTTATCCACATCTGGAAGCCAATTGAATCAGAATCCTGAAACGGAGGTGCTCATTATGGCAAAAATCATCACTGTCAGCCGTGAATTCGGAAGCGGAGGCAGAGAGGTCGGCAAGAGACTTGCAGATGAACTCGGCTTCGAGTATTACGACAGAGAAATCCTTGAACAGGTCGCAAAGGAAAGCCAGCTTGACGAGACTTACGTTGAGAATATGCTCAGCGGTAAATTTTCCGTCAGTCTGCCCGTAACTTTTGGCAGGACATTCATTTACGCTGATGTCGTTCAGCAGAATATGACAAACCTGCTTATTGCCGAACAGAAAATTATAAAATCCATTGCCGAAAAAGGTAATGATGTGGTAATCGTCGGCAGAAGTGCAGACGTTATTCTCAAGGAATATAATCCCCTCAATATTTTTGTCTATGCCTCAATGGAAGCAAAAATCAAGAGGTGCCGTTGGCGCGCACCACGAAACGAAGAGCTCACAGACAAAGAACTTGCAAAGAAGATTAAACAGGTCGATGCAGGCAGAAAAAAACAGCGTAAACTCATTACCGACAGCGAATGGGGTGCACCGGAAAACTATCACCTCTGCCTGAACACAACGGGTGTGAACATAAAAGACCTGATAATACCGCTTGCAGCATTTGCAAAAAGATATTTCAACTTCTGATAACAATAAAAATTCAAGGCACTCACCTCGGTGAGTGCCTTGATTATTTGTTTTAACTTATGCACCAAGGATAAGATCCCAGAGGAAGTCGGGAAGGAGAGCCTTGAGAATCTTACCGAGCGGTGTTACGATTGCGGGTGAGAAGAGATCGAGGAAATAGAAGGGAATCTCGAGAACCATCTCGTTGAATGTGAGTTCATAAGTCTCGTAGTTTGCGGGATCGTTTTCGTCGATTTCAAAAATTCTTACTGAACGGTCGCCGCCTCTGCCGTATGAGCTGAAGCCTGTACCGCCGTTGTAACCCATAACGATACCGTCATCTGTCTTACCGCGGAAGCTGTTAACATGGTCGTGACCGAAGAATGCACCAACGATGTCGCCCTTTTCTACCCAAGCCTGATACTGGCCTGTATGGCTCTCAAGAGGCTCTGAGCAGGGAACTTCACCGAGTTCACCTTCGATAACCTTATCGTTGAGCTTAAACCATGCAAACTCGTCAATACTGAATACAGCATCGTCACCTGCTTCACTGAAAGAAACCTTATCAAGGAACTGGTAGATTTCCTTGACAGGGATGTGCTGGAAGAGGAGTGACGGAACAACCTTGCAGCCGTTTGCAGCCTTGAGTGCATCACTTGTCTGCTTGTACCACTCAACCTGCTCGGGCTTAACACCTTCATAACCTGTGAGAAGGTCGCTGTCCGCACGCTTGTTATTTGTATCCATCATATAGATATTGAAGGCAATGCCGTCACCGTCTGAAGACATGATGGGCATATTGTATGTACCGGGATTGAATCTGTCCTCGGGAACGATGCAGTTTTCATACTGCTGATAGAAAGCCAACTGCTCCTCGATTGTGAAGAAATCTTCGTAGTCGTGGTCGTGGTTACCGAATGTTACAATGAACGGAATATCATAAGTGTCAATGATATCAAAAAGATTTGAAAGACACTTCTTAAGACCATCCTCAGTTGCACCGGGGAAGAAGTCTGTCAACTGGTCACCTGTAAAAACAAGAAGATCCGGCTGTTCCTGTGCGAGTGCTGCTTCGAGAAGCTTAATCTCAGCAACATCCTTAAGAATCATATCCTGTGTGTCACCAATCTGCACAATCTTGAACTTTCCATCTGCACCGAACTTGAGTTCACTTGTTGTGTTCGCTGCAAAAGCAGGAACAGTAACAAGAAGGCACATTGCAATTGCAAGAAAAACGCTTAACATTTTTTTCATAGCAAAAACCTCCAAAACAAATTTATTTTGCTTGATAATTATATAGTAATTACCACTCAAAGTCAATAAATCATTCATAAGCACTGCATATTTTGACGAAACTGTCAAAATATACAAACACAGACAACCTTTTAAGGTTGACAATAAAACTGAAATGTGAGACAATATGTAATGCTGATATTCTGTCAGAAGGAGGTGTCGGAATTGAAAAAAGAAAAAGCCCTCAGATTTGTTACGGGTCTTGTGCTTGATAAAACGCTTAAGTACATCGATAAGGACCCTGCAGCAAACATCATAAAGCTTGTAAATATGGCTGAAAAGCTTTCAGGTAAGATTTTTCCAAAAAAGGTTTTTGACGGATTCCGCACCGCTCTTAACGACGAGAATAACGTGTGGTTTGACTACGCGATGAAGTTTGTAAACGATGTTGACCGTGAAAACCTTAAGAAGATGTTCCTTTCCTTCGCGCTCGGTGCAGGTTACCACGGAACAAAGGCTGTTCGCGAAAACCGAGAAAAGTACAAGTGTAACATTCCGTTCATCCTTCTTCTTGACCCCACAAGCGCCTGCAACCTCAAATGTAAGGGTTGTTGGTCAGCCGAGTACGGTCACAAGTTCAACCTCAGCTACGATGAGCTTGACAGCATTGTTTCGCAGGGTGTTGAGCTCGGTACACATCTTTACATGTTCACGGGCGGTGAACCGCTTATCCGTAAGAACGATATTCTCAAGCTGTGCCGTAAGCATCCGAACTGCACCTTCCTTGCCTACACAAACGCGACGCTTATTGACCAGAAGTTCTGCGACGATATGAAGGAAGTCGGCAACCTCGCACTCGCAATCAGTATTGAAGGTTCAGAGGAGACCAACGACTACCGTCGCGGCAACGGTGCGTATGAGACGTCCGTCAAGGCACTCGACCTCCTCAAGAAAAACGGTTGCCTTTACGGTATTTCAGTCTGCTACACAGCAAAGAATATTGACGAGGTTACAAGTGACAAATTCCTCGACCTTATGATTTCAAAGGGCGTTAAATTCGGTCTTTACTTTAACTATATGCCTGTCGGCACAAAGGCCGATGTGGAGCTTATCCCCTCTCCCGAACAGAGAACATTTATGTACAACTGGCTTAAAACCGTGCGCAACAGCAAAACGGGTAAGCCGATGTTCGTTATGGACTTCCAGAACGACGGTGAGTACGTCGGCGGTTGTATTGCAGGCGGACGAAACTATTTCCACATCAACTCTGCAGGCGATATGGAGCCGTGCGTGTTTGTTCATTTCTCAGATGCTAACATCCGTACGCACACTCTTCTCGAAGCACTCAAGAGTCCGTTGTTTATGGCTTTCCATCATAACCAGCCGTTCAACGACAATCATCTGCGTCCCTGCCCGATGCTTGAAAATCCCGATTATCTGCGTAAGATTATCAAGGTTACAGGAGCAAAGTCCACGGACCTTGTAAATCAGGAGGGCGTTGAAAACCTTTGTGCAAAGTGTGACAAATTCTCCAAAGAGTGGCAGCCAGTTGCCGATAAGCTCTGGGCAGAAAACAAGCATCCGAACCCCAAAACACAGTATTATCGCGATACTGCGGAGGCTATGAAGGAAAAACTTGACGATCTTGTGAGGTAACGATAGACAAAATCCCCATTTTGTCTATCGTTTGCTTTTGTTTTTTCTGTTATTGTGCGCATTGATTGTGGCGCAGCATTCGTGTTATCATCTATTTGCGGACAGGATGAATACATCATCATGCTCCGACTAATAAAAGGAGGGACACAAGAATGGATTTCGTAGCAGAGATTTTGGCAATGGTTGAAGAACTCCTTGCTTACCTTGGCGAGTTCGATGCAGCAGGCATCATTGAAATCATCAAGGAATTCTTCGCAGGTTTCGCTGCATAAGTTTTCGCAAACATATAAAAACCACCTTTCGTTTGAAAGGTGGTTTTTCTTTATATATTCAGTTTAATTAATAAGCAAATACTGCAGATTTTGTCATTGAGCCTGAAACCTCAGCATAGCCCTTGATGCCGATGATATTTCCACCGCCCGTTCCTGCAAGAGGCATATAAACCTCTGCACTCTTTACATAGCCGTCAGTGCCGACGGTTGCCTTGATTTTTGTGCCCTGATATGTGAAATCGGCCTGTGTAACCTTAAGACCTAAAAGGTCAACAGAAGCGAGATCGAGCGGGAATGAACACTGCTTGTTATAAACAGGGAATTTTGTGAGTGTTGCATTTTCAGGAACAACAAGAATATTGATTTCGTAATCGTTACCCTTCTTTGTAACCGTTGCAGTCTTCGCGCCCTTCGGGTCAAGATCTGCAGGGAAAACAAAGTCGTGCGCCTTATACTGCGGATCGTCAGACGCTCCGCCCTTTACAAACATCTTTGTATCTTCACTTGTTTTTGCATATTTTTCAACAATTCTGCTTGCAAGTTTTGCGGCAGCCTCTCCGCCCGGCTCGACATAATCAACACTGATTGCGATTGTCTGTTTTGTGCTGATTGTTGCTTTGGAAACATTGAAAGACTTTTTCATGCTCTCTGTGTAATACTTTACAACCTGATCCTTGCTGTAAGAAGTTGGGTCATTTGCCTGTGTGTCCGCAGAAGGTGCTATGCCCGGTTCTGCATCAGGAGTTGTTGTATCTGCACCTGCATCGGGATTTGTTGTGTCTGTAGCTGTGTCATCCGCAGGAATGTCCGCCGTATCACCAGATGGAACATCCGCCGTATCGTCTGACGGGGTGTCTGTTTTGGTACTGTCGGTATTATCTGCAACCGATGAAACAGATCCTGCAATCTTCGCCGCATCTCTGAGTGCATCACAATAATTACCCACCGCAACCGATGATGTTATGCAAAAAGCGACAACACAAAGAACTGCAATGACAGATTTGATAATCGTATCTTTCATTGATATTACCCCCACTGCATCATGATATTTTTATCATAACACCTTTTTTGTAACAAATCCATATGTTTTATAAAAAACACATCAAAAAGATTTGTTACATCTGAGAAATATCGCTTATTGCAGTATCAATACCCTCAGCGTAGAGATGTGAAAGGTCTGCATAACGAAGACACTTCGGTGCAGTTATTCCGTTCTCATTGTTCTGAAATTCAATAACCGTTACACCCGTGTAGTCATAATCGAATCCTGCCCACATAATGTGAAGCGGTATGTGAAGAAGTACAGATACCCACGCTCTCGAAAAGGCAGCGTGACAAAAAAGTGCAACCTTATCGTCGTTCGGACGGATAATACGGTAAATACCGTTTTCCTCCTTATAGCCTAACCTTTCCAGAAAATCGTTGCCGTTTTTCTCGATATAATCCACAGCCTTTTTCATTTCAGACTGCTTGATTCCGTCACATTCATAAGCATCGGCAAAGGAGAGATCTATATTGCCGTTTTGCCTGAAATATGTATTCTGAACAAATGAGATGGATTTCATTTTGCCGTCAGGGAAAGGAGTCAGTCTTTCGTCACCGATTTCGTGCGCCCATTCCTCGGTTACCTTTTCAAGGCCCAACATTCTGCACGCAGGCTCTGCCGTCTGCTGTGCGCGGAGTATTGGTGAAGCAAATATTTTATCAATTTTCAGTTCAGCCATTCTCTTGCCGACCGCTTCTGCCTGAAGCCATCCTTTTTTTGTCAGTTCACCTGTATCGTAGTGAGGCTCACCGTGACGGATAATATAAAGTATCATAAAATCACCCTACCCTTTATTTTTCGAGTTTAAAAAAGGCACCATCTCGCGATGATGCCTCGTTTTTAAGTGTAAAATTAATATTTGATATCTGTGTACTTACCTGAGATAGCTGCTTCACCTGTACCTGTTGCACCGATGATTGCAAGCTTAAGCTTAAGTGTTGCATCGAATGAGTATGAGTACTCAAGAGCTGTCATCTTTCCGTCAACGATTGTTGCTACGAAAGTGATCTTCTTGTAGTTTGCTGTTGACTCATTTTCAACAACCTTAACTGCGCTGCCAACTTCGTTAGCGATGCTCTTGTTAACTTCTGCATAAGTGATGTAGTCGTTTGTAGCGTGAGCCATTGCACTTGAAGCGTTCGGATTTGTGCAATCCTTAATTGTGATTGTGTACTTGTTACCGTCAACCTTGAATGATGTAACGTCAGCGTCTGAGAGAGACATAGCCTTGATCATATACTTAGCGTCGAAGCCTTCGCCCTTACCAGCCTTAACTGTACCTGTGATCGGCTGAGCCTTGATACCAAGGAAACCGCCAACAACTGAGTCAAGAGAAGCGTTCTCGTCAACACCGTGGATGATCTTGTTGAGAGCATCTGTTGCTGAACCAACGTTGATGGGCTTCACGAACTTACCTGTTCTTGTAAGCTTGTATGAACCCTTAGCTGCCTTAGCTGTTTCTGCGTTAATGAGCTTGATAACGTCAGCCTTTGTGAGTGCTGCGGGAGCCTTGTCTGCACCTGCATCGGGCTTTGCAGCATCTGTTGTACCTGCATCAGGAGTTACAGCGTCTGTTGTGCCTGCGTCAGGAGTTGTTGCATCATCAGCAGGAGCTTCTGTTGTGTCATCTGAAGGAACGTCAGCTGTGTCGTCTGACGGAACGTTTGCATCGTCGTTAGTTGCAGCGTTATTGCCGCCGACTGTTGCAACCGGTGCGAGCTTTGCAGCTTCTTTTACAGCGTCGCTGTAGTTGCCGACTGCTACTGAAGATGTGATGCAAAGAACTACAACACAGATAATAGCAGTAATTGACTTAATGATTGTTTCTTTCATTGGAATTACCCCCATTGAATTTTTATTTTAAGGTGACAATATCATATCACCTTTTTTACAGAATTTCCATAGTTTTATATAATTTTGCTTTTTAGAAAAATATTCCTTACATTCCGATAACAACCATTGCACAAATCACGCAAAGAATTGCCATAATAAAATTGATGTTACCTGAAACATAGTTCTGTTTTTTCTTGTGAACACCGTCAAGGAAAACGGCTGTTGCGATTACCATAAGGAACACCGCGAAGAAAACCGCAGTGTGAAACTGGAAAAACATCGCAATAAGGAATGCCATAAATGAGACCATTGATGCAATGGAAATAATAAGCCACGGAAGGGTGAGTTTCTGTTTGATTTCTGTGTTATCAACAGGTTTATTCTCTTTTTGCATAACTATCCCTCCTATCCTATATAGGATATCAAAAAATTAACAGATAGTCAAGATTAAATTTCCTTAAAAAGTGACCTTTGTGGACAAAATACCCAAACAAACCCTTAAAATTATGTGCAAATTTTAGTACCAAATTTTGCAATTTAAATGACATTTCATTAAGATATATGATATAATAACATTTGGTGGAGATTGATTTGATCAGAATCCGCACTTTTAAATAATCCCGACAAAGCGAGGTTGTCTTTTTGTTTGAGCAGATAATCAATTTTGACCGTATGGAACAGGCTGTCAGTCTGTTCGGCAGTTTTGATGAAAATATAAAACTTATCGAGAAAAAATATTCCGTCAGCGTTGTCTGCCGCGGTGCTGACCTCAAGGTCAGCGGTGAAGCTGAAAACGTTGCACTTGCAGTAAGAGCAATCAACGGACTGCTCAGTCTTATCAATAAAGGCGAGGCACTCAACGAGCAGAATGTGCGTTACGTTACAAGTCTTGTTGATGACGGTGCGGAAGACAAGCTCAAGCAGATGAGCGGTGACTGTATCTGCATCACAACAAAGGGTAAACCCGTCAAGCCTAAAACTATCGGTCAGCAAAAATATGTCCGTGCGATTGACGAAAACACAATCACTATCGGTGTCGGACCTGCAGGTACAGGTAAGACCTACCTTGCCGTTGCAATGGCAGTCAGTGCTTTCCGCGCGAAGGAAATCAACCGTATTATCCTCACCCGCCCTGCAGTTGAAGCAGGTGAAAAGTTAGGCTTCCTGCCCGGTGACCTGCAACAGAAGGTTGACCCCTATCTCCGTCCGTTGTACGATGCACTTTTTGATATGCTCGGTGCGGAAAACTTCCAGCGTTATCAGGAAAGAGGCAGCATTGAGGTTGCACCCCTTGCTTATATGCGAGGCAGAACGCTTGATGACAGTTTTGTTATCCTTGACGAGGCGCAGAACACCACTCCCGAACAGATGAAGATGTTCCTGACCCGTCTGGGCTTCAATTCAAAAATGGTTGTTACGGGTGACGTTACCCAGATCGACCTGCCCGACGGCAAACGCTCGGGTCTTATTGAAGCAACAAGAATTCTTAAAAATGTTGAAGATGTAAAAATAGTACATTTCTCTGAAAAAGACGTAGTACGCCATAAGCTTGTGCAGGATATTATCAAGGCGTACGAAAAGTATGAGGAGGCAAGGAAAAGAAAATGACAGACAAAATTAAAGTAATCATCACAAACGACCAGAAAGACATCCGTATTCCCACAGGTGTGAGAATGCTCGTCAGACGTTGCTGTAATGCAGTTCTTGTTAACGAGAATTTTGAAGGTTCTGCAGAAATCAGCGTAAGATTCGTAAATGACGAAATCATCCACTCTCTTAATAAGGAGTTCCGTAATGTTGACAACAGTACGGACGTGCTTTCTTTCCCTCTCGGTGAAAACGGAGTCTATGATATAAACCACGATACGGGCGCAAAGATGCTCGGCGATATCGTTATTTCAATTGAACACGCTATTATGCAGTCAAAGCTCTACGACCACTCTCTTCAGCGTGAAATCGCATTTCTTACAGTTCATTCAATGTTCCACCTGCTCGGCTACGACCACGAAAACGGCGGACTTGAAATGGTGCGTATGAGAGAAAAGGAAGAAGCAGTACTTACACAGCTTGGTCTTAAGAGAAGCGACAGCTATTACACGGAGGAAAACTGATGACTAAAACCGCATTTATTGCGATTGTGGGTTGCCCGAATGTTGGCAAATCCTCGATACTTAACCGTCTGCTCGGTCAGAAAATTGCAATTGTTTCCGAAAAACCGCAGACAACACGTACAAAGATTATGGGTGTGCTGACCGAAGGCGACACACAGCTTGTTTTTACCGACACGCCCGGTTTCCACAGACCGAAAACAAAGCTCGGCGAAAAAATGGTGCAAGCAGTAAGCGACAGTGTTGCAGGTGTTGACGCTTGTTTGTTTGTTGTTGAGCCTCAGGGCGAGCTGCGTCCGGCTGAGCTTGAACTGATTGAAAAATTCAAAAAGCTTAAAATGCCTGTAATTCTTGCAATCAACAAGGTTGATACACTTCCCGATAAAGAAGTGCTTATGACAAGAATTGCAGAGCTTTCACAGGTATATAACTTTGAGGCAATTGTGCCTGTTTCCGCAATGAGAGGCATCAATATGGATGCACTTCTCGAAGAGCTTTCAAAGCTTGCAGAAGAAAGTGTATTCTTCTTCCCTGAAGACACACTTACGGATCAGCCCGAAAGAGTTATTGCTGCAGAGATGATAAGAGAAAAGCTTCTTCGCAACCTTGACCGCGAAATTCCTCACGGTGTTGCAGTCAGCATTGAAAAAATGCGTGAACGCGAAGACAGTGACATTATGGATGTTGAAGCAATTATCTATTGCGAAAAGGACAGCCATAAAGGAATCATCATCGGCAAGGGCGGTGCAATGCTCAAGCGTATTTCCACAAGAGCACGTGAAGATATGGAAAAGTTCTTTATGTGCAAAATCAACCTTCGTTGCTGGGTAAAGGTCAAAGAGGGTTGGAGAAACCGCGAAGGTTTAATTCATAATTTTGGTCTTGATTAAAATCTAATAAAAAATCCCTCCCTGCAAATAATGATGTTTGGAGGGATATTTTATGAGTACAAACTTTAAAGAACTTGCCGCGTGGGACAAATTTGCACAAAGCGGTAAGATTTGCGACTATCTGCAATATAAACACATTTCACGGGAGACGGCAAATGAAACTGAGCACGGACGGATTGATAATAAGGGAGCAGCAGACGGGCGAGGATGACCGTCTTGTCACTCTGCTTACCCGTGACTACGGCGTGCTTCGTGCGTTTGTGCGCGGAGCAAAACGCATCAAAAGCAAGTCGCAGAGTGCGACTCAGCTTTTCGCCTACGGTAAGTTTTCAATCTACCGCGGTAAGGATGCCTACGCAATTGATGAGGCACAGCCGATAGAGATTTTCTTTGACCTGAGAAATGACATTGAAGCACTTTCACTTGCACAGTATTTCTGTGAGCTTGCAGGTGAACTTGCACCCGTTGAGGATGACGCTGATGATTACCTGAAGCTTGTTCTCAACGCGTTACATATGCTTTCGAAAAACAAGCGTCCGCACGCACAATTAAAAGCCATCGTCGAACTTCGTATGATGAGTCTCTCAGGTTATATGCCTGATCTGGTCGGCTGCGGTGACTGCGGAGAATTTTCTGACACAGGGATGTTCTTCAGTCCCGTGGAGGGTCAGATATTCTGCGGCAACTGCGTTCACGACCACACGTGTATATCACTTCCGAACGGTGTGCTTTCCGCAATGCGACACATCTGTTATGTTGAAAACTCAAAACTTTTTTCTTTCACACTTCCCGAAGAGAGTATGCAATTCCTCTCTGACGTGACAGAAAACTTCCTGCTGACACAGACAGCCAAAAAATTCAAAACACTCGATTTTTATAAAGTTATGAAAGGATAAGCGAGATGAACAGACATCATAAATCGCTTGAACTGGATAAGGTTCTTGAAATGCTTGCAGGTCACACCTCATGTGAGGATGCCCGACTTGCGGCTCTTGAACTCACACCCGCGACTGACCTTGACGGTGCACAGGCACTTATGAATCAGACAAGGGACGCACATATGCTCCTTGCACGCTTCGGCGGACCGTCTTTCGGCGGACTGACTAACGTTAACAATGCCCTTTTCAGAGCAGATGCAGGCAGTACACTGAGTCTGCGTGAGCTTCTCGATGTTGCAGGTGTTCTGCGTGTTATAAGAAACATCATCAACTGGAGAAGCACCAACGAGGGAGTTACAACAATTCTCGATATCTATTTTTCTGCCCTTGTGCCCAATAAGTTTCTTGAAGAGACTATCACAAGCGCAATCATCTCCGAAGAAGAGGTTGCCGACAACGCTTCCCCTCTGCTCGCAGATATCAGACGAAAAATCAAGGTGCAGGAAAACAAGGTAAGAGAACAGCTCGGTAAATTCACACACAATTCCAATTATTCAAAATATCTGCAGGACAACATCATCACTATGCGTAACGGCAGATACGTTGTCCCTGTCAAGAATGAGCACCGTGGTGAAATCCCCGGTCTTGTTCACGACTCATCCGCAAGCGGTGCAACAATCTTTATCGAGCCGATGCCGATTGTGGAAGCAAACAACCAGATAAAACTTCTCAAAAATCAGGAAGAGGACGAGATTGACCGTATTCTTGCTGAACTTTCTGCAACTGTAGGCAGTTTTGCAAACGCTATCAAGAGCAGTTATGAGTGCGCAGTTGAACTCAATCTCATCTTTGCAAAAGCACAGCTTGCGTATGCGATGAAAGCATCCGTACCCGAAATGAACGGTGACGGAATAATTGAATTGCGCCGTGCAAGGCATCCTCTGATTGACAAGAAAAAGGTTGTGCCCGTTGACATTCAGCTCGGCAAGAACTTTGATACAATCGTTATCACAGGTCCTAACACGGGCGGTAAAACCGTTTCTATCAAGACTATCGGTCTTCTCTCGCTTATGGCGATGTGCGGTCTTATGCTTCCCGTTGATGACAGAAGCAAGATTTCTGTTTTCTCAAAGGTATTGGCAGACATCGGTGACGAGCAGAGCATCGAACAGTCACTTTCAACCTTCTCGTCTCATATGACAAACATCATCCGTATTCTTGACGATGCAGATGATCAGAGCCTTGTACTTATAGACGAGCTTGGTGCAGGTACAGACCCTGTTGAGGGTGCTGCACTTGCGATTGCAATTCTTGAACAGCTCCGCAATCAGGGTGCAAAGATTGCATCCACAACTCACTATGCAGAGCTCAAGGCTTATGCACTGCAGACACACGGTGTTACAAACGGAAGCTGTGAGTTTGATGTGCAGTCACTTCGTCCTACATACCGTCTTCTTATCGGTGTGCCTGGACGCTCAAATGCTTTCGCAATCTCACACAGACTCGGACTTTCCGACAATGTTATAGAACACGCTCAGGAGCTTGTTTCAACGGAAAACACAAGATTTGAAGACGTTGTTGACCGTCTTGAACAAAGCCGTAAGAAAATGGAGGAAGAGCATAACGAGGCTCTTAAAATCCGTGCAGCTGCTGACAAAGAGCTTGAAAAAGCAAAGCAGATGAAAGCTGACATTCAGACAATGCGCGAAAAAGAGATGGAAAACGCAAAAGCTCAGGCTTTACGCATAACCGAGCAGGCAAAGCGCGAGGCTTATCAGCTTCTCAATGAGCTTGAAGAACTCCGCAAACAACAGGCAAAGGAAAAAGATGCTGCAGAAATGGCACGTCGCGCAAGAGCTGCAGTCAAAAAAGGTATTGACGCAATCGACTCTGCCGCTGACCCGATTGTCGGCACACTTGACAGTGACGAGGATTATGTTCTTCCCCGTCCACTTAAGGTCGGAGACACGGTTATCATTGCAGACATCGGCAACGAGGCTACAGTCGTTACTCTTGCTGACAAAAAAGGTCTTGTCACCGTACAGATGGGCACGATGAAGACCCGTGTCAAACAAAAAACTCTCCGTCTTGTTGAAAAACAGAAAAAGCAACAGCCCGTCGGCAAACGTACCGTTGCAACAGGCAGAATGGAAAGCAAGATGAATATGTCAGCACAGACAAGCCTTGACCTTCGCGGAATGACGGTCGACGAGGGACTGCTTGAGCTTGACCGTTACATCGACCACGCATTGCGTATGGGCATCGGTGAATTTACGGTAATCCACGGCAAGGGCACAGGTGTTTTACGTGCAGCCGTACGCGATTACCTTAAGAAAAGTACGTTTGTTAAATCTCACCGCCTCGGTACTTTCGGCGAGGGAGAGGACGGAGTAAGTATTGTCACACTCAGATAACAAAAACAAAGTAATGAATATCGTTGCGATGCTGATTTTCGGCACGCTCGGTATTTTCATTTCACAGATTAACCTTCCGAGCTCGGTTATCGCAATGCTCCGTGCAGTAATCGGCACAGTATCAATCGGTATATTTATGCTTGTAAAAAAGCAGAAGCTCGATTTTCAGATTATAAAAAAGAATTTGCTTTACCTGCTTATTTCAGGTACGGCGCTCGGCTTTAACTGGATATTGCTTTTCGAAGCTTACCGATACACCACTATCCCCGTAGCAACGCTTTGCTACTATATGGCTCCTGTTTTTGTGATAATCCTGTCCCCTGTTGTTCTTAAAGAAAAGCTGACACCCACAATGGCAGTCTGTTCAGCCGTTGCAATCATCGGTGCTGTGCTTATCTCAGGGGCAACCGTTGGTGAAGGACAGAGTTTCAAGGGTGTTTTATGCGGTCTTTCAGCTGCCGTGCTTTATTGCGGAATCGTCCTTACAAATAAATTTATCAAAAATCAGTCTGCCACTGAAACAACATTCTTGCAACTTTCAATTTCCGGTGTTATAATGTTGTTGTATGTAGCATTAACTGAAAAAATATCGGTTGCTGACTTTGACCCTAAGACGCTCGTTCTTGTGCTCGTAGTCGGTATTATCCATACAGGTATATCCTATGTACTGTACTTCGGCTCTGTGCAACGAATCCCCGCACAGACGGCAGCTGTTTTCAGTTATATAGATCCCGTTTCTTCAATCATTCTGTCAGCGCTCATTTTAAATCAGCGTATGACGGTTATACAAATTGCAGGAACAGTACTTATACTCGGCGCGACTTTGTTCAATGAGCTTTCACCTTACCTGAAAGCAAAAATCAACGGAGGCACGAAATGAAAGATTTAATAATAATCGGCGCAGGCGGACTCGGAAGAGAAACCGCGTGGATGGTAGAGAGAATCAACGCAGTAAGTCCCGAATGGAATCTGCTCGGATTCATCGACGACAAGCCTAACTTAAAAGATAAAATCATCGACGGATACCGTGTGCTCGGTAATTCCGTTGACGTTGCAACATATCCTGATGCATACTTTGTATGCGCTGTCGGCAACGCTAAAATCAGAAAATCGGCTGTTGCAAAAATCAAAAAAATCCACCCGGTTAAATTCGCAACTCTTATTGACCCTGCATGTGTGTATTGCAAGGAACGTTCAACTTTCGGTGAAGGATGCATCATCTGCGCAAACACTTATATAACCGTTGATGTTAAAGTAGGTAACCACGTTTACTTCGGTGCGGACGGTACAATAGGACATGACGCAAAGGTCGGAAATTTTGTAACCTGTTACCCCGGTGTCAATCTTTCGGGCTCAACTATTGTCGGCAACGGAAGTGAGCTTGGTGCAGGTACTGTTGTTATCCAGGGTCTCACCGTCGGAGAAAAAACAATTGTCGGCGCAGGATCCGTTGTTATCCGAGACCTGCCTGATGACTGCACTGCAGTCGGAGCACCTGCAAAACCGATTAAAATGCACGGACAGAAAATATAAAATACACAAAATATTAAGGACTTGTTCATCTGAACAAGTCCTTTGCTTTTATAACGCTTTAAAACTTAATCAGCATATCACACCAATAGAAAATGATGTTATATAACATTGCGAAAACTTCTTTAAGGCCTAATTTTTTAAGGATAACATTGAAATTGTTATCAATAATCGAATCAAACGGGGTTGTCGACTCAAGATTTGCAAATCCGTCCTGAGTCTCAACTGTTTCACCGTTATCGATTCTGAACGCCTGAGTTCTGTATCCGATCGGTGTAACCGTATCCATAGCGTAATAAACCGTTACACCTGCAGTTGTGCCTGAAACAGCAGGTATTTCGCCCGTGAACGGAATTTCAATTGTTTCACCCGGTGCAATATCCGTAAACGGATCAATGTCAAATTCAAGCTCGAGTCCGTCGCACTCAACAGCTGCAATTCTGACAGTACTGTTTGCACTTGTGTTCATAACAACAAGCGTGTCTGCTTCACCCGTAACAAAGCCTTCACGGCATCCGCCAAACGAAGCGTGTACTGTGTGTGATGCATTGGTTGAATACTTGAACTGCGGGAAATCAGGATTCGAGTAAACATCCGTGATATCGTCAGTAAGCAGAAGAGTCATCATAAGGATTCTTGTGTAATTATCCTTGTAGGTCATACCGTGGAAAAGTCCGTCAACAAACCATGTGTTATCGGGAAGGTATGCGGTCGAAGCGTCGATATCCATTGCAGGAGAAACCTTATCTTTGCCTCCACAGGGATTTATCTGCTTGTAGCCGTCAGCAAAGCGCTGACCGTAAGGCGCACAGGTTGCACCCGTTGACGCCGCCGTTGTGATAATTCCGTCAGAATTTTCAGGCATACCTGTTACAACTCTGTTGCCCGTACCTGCGATAATTGAAATGTTCATTCCGTTTTCAATACACTCTGCAAACTTCTCGGGTATTGACGGAAGAATCTCGTAATGGAAACGGTCACTGATTTCAATAAGTCTTGAACTCTCTTCACTGTCGAGGAGTGTTTCTTTTGCCTTTTCATATTTATCAACAGGGATAAAATCCCACAAGCTTCCCCAATAACCGATAGCAGGGAAAATCTTCGGGAACAGCGAATTCAGAAGCGTGTCAACAAATCCGAGTTGCTGTGCCTTTACAAGCCAGTTGTAATTTTCCTCAGTCATTGTGCCGTTTTCGATAAAGCGGAGAAGACATTCTTCGTCAAACTCAATGCAAGCCATCATAGCGTCGTAGGCAATACCTGCGCCGCCGATTGCCGGAACAGTCATCACCGCATTGTCAACATCATTCTTATATCCGTAAAGTGCAAGATAAGTTGCAGTTACCTGACCACCGTGGCTGACAGCAAAAAGGTTAACCTTATCCTTGCCGCTGTGCTCTTTAACAGATTGAACAAATTCGTCAAGCTGACCTGCACAGAATTCTGCACCCATTCTGAAATCACAACTGAAATTGTAGATATTTTCATGACCGATATATTCTGCAATTTCTTCGGAGATTTCAACTTCCTGACGGTAAATTGTTGTATCAAAGCGTTCCATAAGAACGGCATTGTTCTTGTCCTCTGCTTCTGTGTAGTCCTGATGAAGCTCGTATGCACTTGTTCCGTCAGGATTGCAGCGCAGTTTTTCAAACAAAACAGTCATTTCTTCTGCAAGAACATCCGTGATGTAATCTGCATTGTCAAAAGCCAAAAGTCCGAGTCCGATACCAAGCTCTGCAATACGTGCAAGAACACGGTCAAGCACGTGGTCAAAATCGAGTCCCCAGACTGTTTCACCCGTCTCAAGACTGTCACCGTAGTACAGGTTGGTTGAACTGTATCCGGGCACGATAATTACGGGGTATTCGCTTATGTCACCCGTAACCTCACCTGCCGCCGAAGCAAATGTTGTGCACGGTAAAATGAGCATTATCACTGTAAGTATTACGCATAAAATCTTCTTCACAAAATCATCCCCCTTGAGATAAAAATATTTTATCACTCTTTAATCTTAATGTAAATTGTCAAAAGTACATAAAAAAGATCTGCTCCGTTTGACGGAACAGACCTTTTGATATTATCTGATTTTATTCAGTTGCGATAGTGTACTTTGTAACAAAGCCCTTGCTCATCTTATCCGCATCTGAACCCTTGAAGTTGCTCTTGTGAGACTCTGTCCAACCCGAAACAACGAATGTGCCGTCCTCAAGAACGCAAACACCTGTTGCGCTGTCTGTTGACTCACCGTCGAGGAAATACTTGACTGATGTCTGACCCTTTTCGTTAAGAATCATAACAAAACCGTCTTCCTCACCGCCCGGCTGCTCACCTGCGAAGTCAAGGTTGCCTGATGTTGTCTGACCGACTACAACGAAGCCGCCATTGATTTCAACGATGTCGTTGATGTAATCAACGCCTGTACCGCCGACGATTCTTGCCCAGCAAACGTCACCGTTTTCGTTATATCGGATAACATAACCGTCTGACTTGCCGTAAGTTCTGCTGTAGATACCGTCTGCCTTCTTGCTGACCGTGAATGAACCGCCGACAATACAGCCGCCGTCTTCCGTCGCACAGATTGCTTTGTATTCACTGTTACCTGAACCCTGAAGGTAGTGTGACCATTCAAGATTGCCCTTCTTGTCGAGCTTGAGAAGGACTGTGTTTGTTGTAAGCGGTGATGCATATTTAATGCCTGCAAAATCACCGTCTGTTGAAACAGTTACGCAAGTTGCGAATATATCACCCTTGTCGTTAACTGAAACTGCCATAATATTATTTGACTTTGATCCCTCAAGAATCTTACGCCATTTGATGTTACAGTTCTTGTCGAACTTGAAGATAAATGCCTTGATAGACTCTTTTTCAGATTTGAAGAAGCCCTTGTTTGAAACAGCCTTACCGCCGACAACAAATCCGCCGTCGGGAGTTGCATCAACACAGCTGAGGAACTCACCGTTCTGTGTTTCGTCACCGGGGAAAGAGTACATCCAGATGAGCTTACCGTTCTCGTCAAGGCGGACAATCAAAGCTGAAAGTCCCTGTGACTGAAGCGGAGCGTCAATATCTGTTGCCATTGTGTGTCCGACAGCTACAACTGAGCCGTCCTCAAGCTCTGCAACATCCACAAAAGTTACTTCTGAGTCACCGCCGAGAACATACTTCCAAAGAAGCTTGCCGTCAGCAGAATACTTGGCAACTGCACCGTGGCCTGCCCAATCTTTACTTATACCTGCAAAATCACCGTCAAATGACTGTGAATAACCTACTGTTACAAAGCCGCCGTCAGCGCAATTGTCTGCCCTGTAGAGAAGATCCATACGGCTGCCGCCGAAGAACTGGATAAAATCACGCTTAACATCAGTGATTTTGATTTCGGTTTCTGTTTCAAAACCAACCGTTGTTGTGGTGGTTGTTGTTTTGTTGAGCTTATTAGGTTTTTCGTTTGTTGTGTAGTCAGGCTGCTCTGTTGACGGAACAAGCACGAGCTCACCGTTTGAATTGTATTTACCTGTGTAATAAATCAGGTTACCGAAGGAGTCGAGGTTATTCTTGGTGTAAAGAACATTGCCCTTTGAATCTACCTTACCTGTTGTGTAGATAATCTGACCTGCCTTATCCTTCTGACCTGTCGCATAAATCTTGTGACCGAGCTTATCTGTTATACCCTCTTTGTCAACAACGTTACCGTTAAGGTCTGTTGCGCCTGTTATAGCAGTAACATCCTCAGCCTTGACAAGGTCTTCATCCTTTACAATGCCGAGTGACTCAGGAGCTTTTTCAATCTCGTCCTCATTCTTTGCACCGGGTGTACTTGAATTTCCGCAAGCAGCAAATGTTGAAAGAATCAACACAAGTGCAAGAAGAGATGCAATAATCTTTTTACTCATCTTTATACCTCCAATAGGTTTATACTCATATATGATAACATAACACGGTCTATATT
The DNA here is from genome assembly GCA_045648745.1 of Acutalibacteraceae bacterium. GTDB lineage: Bacteria > Bacillota > Clostridia > Oscillospirales > Acutalibacteraceae > CAG-488. Next base: position 54,335 of record JAZROM010000007.1, read on the forward strand.
TCAATATTTTAATTAAAGTTAAATTAAAGCAAATCTCCGCTATCACGGGATAGCGGAGAATGAATTATTTCTGATAAATCTTTACATAGTCAACAATGAATTCTGTTTTGTAGTCCTCACCGTAGCCGTCAAACTTCTCGATTGCAGGAACACACAGTGAGATAATCGGAAGAAGCTCTTCCTTTGAAACACCGTTACCGAATGTTGAACGAGTTGTCTCAACACCGTTGATGTAGAAGATGTACTCATCCTCAGTCCATTCAACACCGTAAGTGTTGTATTCTTCAAAGATATTTTTGCCCTTGAAGTCGCCGAGGATTGCTGACTGGAAGCCTTCCTGTACACCGTCAACACCTGCGCAGTGAATTGTTGATGTTATGCAGTTGCCGCCTATAAGCTGGTCGGGAGTGCTGAAGCATTCAAAAATATCAATCTCTGCACCGCCTATACCGCCCTGCGAATACTCTGCCTCGTACGGGTGATGTGCCTGAAGCCAGAAAGCTGACCAGAAGTTTGCACCGCTGCTGCAGATGCAACGGATTTCAAAATAGCCGTTTGTGTACCACTCGGTACGTGCAATCTCGGCACCATACCAGCCTGCACCGAATCTGCCGTCTTCACGGTATTCACCTGTAAGCACAACATTGCCGTCACGCATCGAAACCTGCTCGGGTGCGCTATAGCCGCCTCTGTCACCGCCGACTCCGCGATGATACCATTTTGTCATATCAAGCTCGTCGCCCTCAAACTCATCATAAAAAACAAGCTCGTAACCCGTAAGGTCAAGCTCCTGACCTCGCGGACTGACAGGCAAACCGAAAAGAAGCATACCTGTAAGCTCAACAACTGCCATCAGACCTGCAAAAAAGCCTTTGATTGAAAAGCCTGTAAACATATTTCCGAGATTTAAAAAAATACCTCTCAATGCCCACTCCTCACGGTAAACAAGACCGAGAGCTTCAATGATTTTATCCAACATATTACACCCTCCTTTTATAAGTTCAATTTAGCATATTACTTATTTTTTGTCAATAAAGAAAACCGTCTCCGAAGAGACGGTTTAATCTTATTTGGAAACGTAATGTGACGGGTTCTGCTTTTCACCGTTATATCGGATTTCAAAGTGGACGTGAGGTCCTGTTGAATAACCTGATGAGCCGATGTAAGCAACAACCTGATTCTGCGCAACCTTATCTCCTACCTTAACTGCAAGCTTACTGCAGTGAGCATAAAGCGAAGAGAATCCGCCGCCGTGATCAATTATAATGTAGTTACCGTAACCCGAACTGCTGTGGACTGCACGGATAACCGTACCTGCCTTGGTTGCAACAAGCTTTTTGCCGTGAGCGCCTGCCATCGAGATATCAATACCACTGTGGAACTTATAAACGCCCGAAATGGGGTCGTTTCTGTATCCGTAGGGAGAAGTGATATACGAATTGGAGTACGGCACAGGCCATGCCCACCCTTTTTTACTGATGTTTGACGGAGCAGAACCTGCGTTGGATGAACCGCCTGATGAAGCCTGCTGTTGCTTAAGGAAATCTTCAATTTCATCCTCGATCTTATCCATCTTGGCATTATACTCGTCCAGAGTAACCTCAAGCTTCTTTGTCTGATAATTAAGATCAGCAAGCTTTTTGTTAACCTCTGCAGACTTTGCCATAATGTTTTTCTGCGTTGCGTTAAGCTCGTCTTCTGCAGACTGAAGGTCGTACTTCTTAACCTCAAGTGCAGCTTTTTCTGCTTCAACAGACTGCTTCTTTTCCTGAAGCTTCTTCTGCATTTCTTCAATTTCTGCAATTTCTTCGTTGAGCTTGTTTACAAGTGCCTGGTCATTCTGCGTAACTCTGCGGAACAACTCAAGACGGTTCAGGAAGCCTGAAACTGAAGATGATGCAGTAAACATCTCAAGCACTGAGGTCTCGCCTGCCATATAGTTGGCTCTTATACGTTCACAGAAAATCTCGATTGTCTCTTCGATTTCCTGATCCTTCTGAAGAATCTGATTGTCAAGGTCCTTGATTTCTTCATCAAGCTCGGCAATTTTCTTTTCGATATCCTTGATATCGCTGTTGATAATCACCTGCTGACCGCGCACATTATCGAGCTGGTCATTAAGCTTTGCAATCTGATTGTTAAGCTCAGCTATGATTTCCTCTTGCTTTGCCTGCTGTTTTTCAAGTTCTTTTATTTTCTTCTCACTTTCTTTTACCTTGTCTTTAATCTGTGCCTGCTCGTCTTTGAGTGAAGAAAGTGACTTTGCAGCGTAAGTTTCAGGTGCAAGTGTTGCAAAGGACACAAACACCAATGTGAAACACAAAAAGAACGATATTATTTTTGTTGCAAAATTATTCTGCTTCATCATAAACTGTTCCTCCGTGTTCTTTAAGATATTTCTGAATAGAAATGAGACTTCCTATTCCGCCTGAAAGTATGCCGATTACCACAAACGCAGCAAGAATATAAAGCGCATAAACGGTAAAATCTGCAATTTCAAAGTTTTTGCTTATCATATTGAGCAACGATTCAACCGTCGGCTCAAGCAAAGCGTAAATACCCCACACAACCCCGAGTGAAACAAATGCCGAAATGATACCAAGAAGCATACCCTCAACAACGAACGGCCAACGGATAAACCAATTGGTTGCACCGACGGATTTCATAATGTTGATTTCGAGTCTTCTGTTGAACATTGTGATACGGATTGTATTCGAAATAATAAACAACGAAATTATAAGCAGAACAGCAATTATACCGATGCTGACATAAGAAATTGATGAACGGATCTGCACGAGCACATCTGCAATTTCCTTATTGTCACGCACAAGGTCAACGTTCTCAATCTGCTCAAGAGCCGTAACCGTGCTGTCGAACTTTGCCATATCTGAAATTGAAACCTCAAAGAGATCGGGCAACGGATTTTCGACACCCTCAAAATAAGTCGCATCCGTTTCAAGATCTTTGATTGCTTCGTTGAAAGCCTCTTCTTTGCTGGTATACTTGCAGCGCAGAACATTCGGCGTTTCAAGTATCTCCTGCTCTACCCTTTTGACTTCGGAATCGGTTGCATCCATATCGAGGTAAACCATAACAACGTTTTCTGCCTCGATTTCCTGCATAACGCCCTCAACATTGACAAGCACCATAAATGCAGAACCCATCATAACCAAACACGCCATAAGAACGGCAATGGATGCAACGGACATCAGACGGTTTATCCACACATTGCGGAAGCCTTCCTTTGTAAGGTAGCTTAAACTTCCTCTTTTCTTCACTGTGCATCACCGCCTTCCGCTTCGTCGGCAGTGCCGGTTGATTCAACAGCTTCAGAAACTTCTGCTGTCTCCTCTGTTTCGAGGTAGACACGGTAAGCATCCGTGTCCGAAATTATAGCATTGAGGAATTCGTCGTCAGGATTCTCTTTTTCAGGATTCTCCTGAACAGCTTCCTTCTTCTGCTTCTTGATGAATTTCTTTGTGAATTTTTCTTTGATTTTATCCTTTGCTTCGTGATTGAGATGTGAAGAGGAATGAACCGGAATCTCTCCGTCCTCCACCACACCGTCAGAAACAACTTCGCCGCCCTCAAGCACGATAACACGGTTATCAAACTTTTTAACAAGGTCGTGGGCGTGGGTTACCATAATAACGGTTGTACCTGTTTCGTTAAGACGCTTTAAAAGCTCAACAATTTCAAGTGACATCTGCGGGTCAACGTTACCTGTCGGCTCGTCAGCGATGATGATATCAGCATTGTTTACAAGTGCTCTTGCAAGTGCAACACGCTGCTGCTCACCGCCCGAAAGCTCACTCGGATAGTTGTTTGCCTTCTGCGGAAGACCGACGATTTTGATAACGTAAGGAACTCTTTTACGGATTTCCTTTTCCTTTGCGCCGACAACGCGCATTGCAAACGCTACATTGTCATAAACCGTCATATTCGGAATAAGGCGAAAGTCCTGAAAAACGATACCCATATTTCGTCTGAAATATGGGATTTTACGTTTCTTCATTTCGCCGAGGTTGTAATCTTTGATTCTGATTGTGCCCGAGGACGGTACCTCTTCCCTCATCATAAGCTTGAGGAAGGTACTCTTACCTGCTCCCGATGCACCGACAACAAAAACAAACTCACCTTTATCAATGTGTATATTGACATTACTGAGTGCTTTTGTACCGTTATCGTACACCTTAGACACGTTTTTAAAGTCAATCATACTTATTGCCTCTGAAATTAATATTTGATTGGATTGGCGTCAAGATATTTCTTAACCATAAGTGCTACTTTGAACACGATAGCATCGTCAAACTCACGAAGATCAAGACCTGTGAGCTTCTTGATTTTTTCAAGACGGTAGACGAGAGTATTACGGTGAACAAAGAGTTTTCTTGAAGTCTCGCTGACGTTGAGGTTGTTCTCAAAGAACTTCTGGATTGTGAACAATGTCTCCTGGTCAAGACTTTCAATCGAGCCTCGCTTGAACACTTCGTGAAGGAACATATCGCAGAGTGTTGTCGGAAGCTGATAGATAAGACGCGCAATACCGAGACTGTCGTATCTTACAATAGACTTTTCTGTATCGAATACCTTGCCGACCTCAAGAGAAACCTGAGCCTCTTTGAATGAGCGTGCAAGCTCCTTAATGCCTACAACTGCAGTACCGATACCGATCTGAGCGTGAACATAAAGTTCAGTTGAAAGAGAGTCAACGATTGAACGTGAAAGCTTTTCGAGATCCTTTGATTCGATGTTGCTCTTTACTTCCTTGATGAGTGCAATGTCTGTTTCGCTGACATTGACAATGAAATCCTTTGACTTGTCAGGGAAGAGATTCTGAATAACATCATATGCTGATGCATCTGACTGCTCAGGGATTCTGATAAGAAGAACTACTCTTGAAGCGTCGTTGTTGAAACGAAGCTCACGAGCCTTGAGATAGATGTCACCGGGAAGGATGTTATCAAGAATAACGTTCTTTATAAAGTTGTTTCTGTCATACTTTTCGTCAAAATACTGCTTGAGGTTGCTAAGTGCAACTGCGCTGATGTTGACATACTTTTCAGCAAGTTCATCATCACCGTCAACAAAAACTGCATATTCGGGGTGAACCTGGTTGCCGAAAGTTTTGTATGTACAACCGTTTACCACACAGATATCGGAATCCATAAAGGTTGTAGCCGCCGCAATGGAATTAACCTCACCGATTCTTCCGAGTTCACTGCACGAGATGATTGTACCTGACTCATCTATAATACCGATTGTTCTGTCAATAGCGCCCTTCATCTGATGAATAACGCCCTGGAAAAGTCTGTTTGACATATAAAAACTCCTCACTTATGAAAAATTAACATCTTTAATTACTGTGGCTTGTCCAAAATGACGAAGCGCTCAGTCGTTTATACAAAATGCCAATCTAAACATATACATTTTACACAACTACGGGGTGTTTTGCAAGTGTTTTATAGCGTTTTTTGAAAAAAATTTTGAAAAAACGGGTTTTTAGCTGTTGATTTTATCGAAAAGTGACAAATATTGCCTCTGTTTTCCGTGCATTTTCATTTGTATAAAATCACCATTTGTTGTGAATAAAACGGTTGAAAATGTGTTTCGGGCACAATATTTTGTTTCGGTATGGACAAAATGAACAAAAAACACAATATCTGCAAAAAAGAAAACCCGACAGAAAAATTTTCACAAAAATTTCTGTCGGGTTCTGATTATTATTCAAGGTTTACTGCAAATTCTTCTTTTTAAGGGGATTTTTGTTTCCCTTGTCATCCACTACACGCACACTTTCGAGTGCTGCAACAAGGTTACGCTTGTATGCGGCAATATATTCCGCACGAAGCTGTGCTCTCTCCTCTGTTTCTTCGGGTGTCAGCTCCTGCACCTTGGCTTTGCGTGCAAGCTCGTTTATTCTGTCAATTTTTTTCTGATCCATTATATACTCTCCTTTTTACCGCATGGGCAAACCTTCATACATATTCCGCAGACTGCGCCTCTGCCGATGTGCTTGAATTTCTTTTTCATATATTCACTGCATTTTTCAGGGTCAAAAACGTCTTCACGCTCCACGCCCTCCTGCCATAAGTCACCCTTGATCGCACCCGACGGACATTTTTCAACACAGAGGTTGCACTCTGTACAGGGTGAAGTATACAGCTGTGGCTCATATTCAAACGGACAGTCCGTAAAAAGTGTGCCGAGTCTTACTCTTGCACCATATTTTCTGTGTAGAAAAAGACTGTTTTTTCCGATGCCGCCAAGTCCTGCAAGTGATGCGACTTTTTTGTGCGAATATCTGCCGTGATAATTCCAGCCATCCTTGTTGATGCTCTGCGATGCACCGACAGGAATGTACCTGTACCCTTCTGTCTCCAGCAAAAATCCTGCCTGAAGAATCACACGGTCGATGAACGCATTAACCGTCCTGTAATGGTGAAAATATGTGTGAGTCGGTTCGTCGGTTATTTCATCAACAACTGCATCCGAAATCTTTACAACTATACTGACGGCATAGGTCTTATCCCCGAAAGGACCGTCATTCACTGCCGTAAAACCGACATCAGCAACTCCGTTTTCTTTAAAAAGTTTTATAAGTTCTTCCTGAATTTTCATAGATTAACTCCATAAATAGCAGTCATAAGTGCGGCATAGTCACCGATTTCATCACCAAGCAAGGCAGGACGCACGTCAAGGCACTTTGAAGTGTACACAAGTGCTTCCTTTTCAAGCTCAGTCTGCATTGCCGGTCGCAGAAGCTCTTCGCTCCTTGCAAAAACACTGCCTATAACCACACATTCGGGATTGAGAATATCTGCAAGGATTGCGAGTGTTCTGCCAAGATATTTTCCGCTTGTGCGATAAATTTCAAGTGCAGTTTCATCACCGTTTTTCGCATCAATCGCAATTTCTTTTGCACTCTTGTCAAGTCCGTGAAGTCTGCCGATGTTGCGGATTCCTCCACCGCTGCAATATCCCTCTGCCGAGCCATGCTTGCCGTAGCCCTCGGGGCCGTCGTCGGTAAGTCTGATGTGTCCGACCTCACCTGCCATATCTGACGTGCCGACATAAAGTCTGCCGTCAAGGATAAGACCTGCGCCGAAACCCGTGCCGAATGTGAGAAAAATCATATTGCGTGTTCCTTTACCTGCACCGAGCTTCCACTCGGCAAGTGCGCAGGCATTGGCGTCATTCTGCAAAAAAGCAGGCACACCAAAACGTTCGGAAAGAATTTCCGCAATCGGAACATTTATCCACTTAGGAAGATTCGGAGGACAAAGCACAATGCCCGTTTTGCTGTCAAGCGGACCTCCGCAGGAAATACCGATAGCCGTAAAATCTTTTTCTTCCGATATTATTTCACAGAATTTTTCAATTATATCCGTCGGCTCTTCGTTTGTATCCGTATCAAAAGCCGTGCGTGAGATTATTTTAATCTCATCATTATCATATTCACCGACAATAACGGCACATTTCGTTCCGCCGATGTCGATACCGATGTATTTTTCCATAACATCACCGCAGAAGATTATATCATAAGTTTTTTGAAAAGTAAATTCGTGCTGTATAACTTTCTCTAAATTACAGATACTAACATCACAATTTGCAAATCAAGGAGAAATGTATATATGAAAGCAACAGGTATTGTCAGAAGAATCGACGACCTTGGCAGGGTTGTTATCCCGAAAGAAATCAGAAGAACAATGCACATCCGTGAAGGTGCGCCTCTGGAAATTTTTACCGACACACAGGGTGGTGTTATATTTAAGAAATATTCTCCCGTCGGTGAGCTTTCCGATGTGACGGAGCATTATGCAGATGTGCTTTACAGAAGCGTGAATACTCCCGTACTAATCTGCGACCGTGACCACGTCATTTCCTGCGCAGGTGTTTCCAAGCGTGATTTTATGGACAGACACATCAGCACCGAGCTTGAAAACGTGATGGAAGAAAGAAAAATCTTTACGGGTGATACAGATAATATGCTCTACCCTATTGAGGGCATTTCATACGCTGCATCAATCGTTGCACCGATTATCAGCAACGGTGATATCCTGGGTGCGGTTGTATTCCTTTTCAGTGACGGAACAAAAATTTCACCAACGGAAACAAAGCTTGCACAGGTTGCGGCATCCTTTCTCGGCAGACAGATGGAAGAATAAACAACGGCTTGCAGAAAAATCTGCAAGCCGTTAATTTTTAGTTCTGAGTTTCTACGCTTTCAAACGCAAGATCTTCCGAGCCTGTTACAATCACACCGCAGACACCTACTGTTTCTGTGGGGATTGCTTCACCCTCAATTACGATTGTTTTATCCTTGACTTCACATTCGCAGTCCCAGCTCTTGGATTTTTCAATCTCTTCATCTGCGACAATTGTTGTTGTCCAACCCTTGAGGCGTGAATCCTTAAGGTTACGGATGCTTACATTAAGCTGATAAGAATACGTGCCGTCACTGTTTGCCCATTTGTTGACAACCTTGACCGTTGTCTCTGCTGAATCTGTTTTGTGGCGGATAAGCTTATCGTTGTTTGAAACGGGAGCATTTTCATCTCCGTCACCGTTTACGGGAAGCTTACGGATAAGTCCTGTTGTGTATTTGAGAATCCACTCTGCATCTGTTCTGTCAATCTTACCGTCAACGTTTACGTCAGCATTTCTCTGCTGAGTGTCGAAAAGGTCGATTTCTGACTTTGAAAACTTTTCAATGATGAGCGCATCGTCGGTATTGATGAAGCCGTCACCGTTGATATCGCCCACTGCACAGTTTGCGTAGGATTCGTTTGTTAACCTTGTGGTCTGGCTGATTATAATTGCAACAACGGCACAGATAACAGCAACCGCAACAAGTCCGATTATGATATATTTCTTATTACTTTTCGTCAACTTCATTTTAAAACATCCTCTTGTTTTGTTTGTTAATCAATTATATCAAAAATTACACTCTTTTTCAACCTTATATTAAATTGAAAAAGGAAGGGCCTCAAAAAGCATACACACGAGCGGTGCAAGAACTATTGCAGGCATAAAGTTTGCAACCTTGAATTTTGAAATTCCGACAAGATTGAGTCCGAGTGCGATAATGATAACCGAACCGACACAGGTCATCTCGTCAATTGCCGTTGCAGTCAGCACACCGCTTAAAAGCTCTGCGAGAAGAACTATTCCGCCCTGAAAAACAAGAATCGGTATGGCGGAAAAAACCACTCCGATACCGCAGCTTGCAGCTATCATCGTGCCCGAAATCAGGTCGAGCAGAGACTTTGTATAAAGCATCTGATTGTCACCGAGCAGACCCGCGTTAAGCGAACCGACAACAGTCATTGAGCCGACACAGAAAAGAAGCGTAGCAGTCACAAAACCTTCGGCAATTGATACTTTTTTCTTGCCTTTATTAAACTTGTTTTCAACCCATTTGGCTAGTCTGTTTATCTTGTCGTCAATATCGATAAGCGAGCCGATTGCCGTGCCGACAAGCATCGAAATAATCAGCACCAGAGTATTCTCACCCTTAAGCGCGCCGTCAATTCCGATATAAATAACGCACAGGCCGACGGCAATCATAATTCCGTTTGTGATTTTTTCAGGTATTCCTTTTTTAAAAACCGTGCCGAGTGTTCCGCCGACAATTGCTGCCAGCATATTAACAATAACTCCGAGCATCTGCATCTTCCTTTTTGTTCAGATAATCGACATTTTATCATCCCTGTATGCATGTGTCAAACCTATTTTGCAAAAATCTTGATTTGTTGTATTTTTTATGATAGAATATTAGATGTAAAATTTTGCTTTAAAGGAGTTAAATTATGTTTAAGTTTGAGCCCTATGTCAAATACAAAGTAAACGGCAAGGTCTGCAAGAGTGATGACCTTGAAACCAAGCACTACTCACTTGATCTTGAAGTAAGCGAAAATGCAGTCAAGTGTGTTATCCGTCCTAAGGTAAGTATGGAAATGCTTGAGTTCCGTCTTGATGCTGACAAGAAACTCGGCAAGAACGAAGTTTTCTTTGCAAACGGCTTCCAGTCATGGACAAAGTGTTATGAGTGTCACGCTGACGACACAATCATCGGTCTTGGTAAAATCACTCAGATAAACAACTTTACAAAGTTCTTTGCAGGTGTACAGGGCGACTACCACTTCAACGAGTACGAAAAGAAGGGCAACTTCCACTCCTATACATATACATATTTCAGAGAAGGCGAATCCCTTGAACTCTTCGGTTCAATGAGTGAGCGTAACGGCTACACAATCTTCGAAATGGATTGCGATGACAAGCGTTTCAGCATCACAAAGGATATTGAAGGCTGCACACTTGACAGTGAGACAGTTCTTGTTGACGTTGTTAGCTTCAAGGGCGAATACGACGAAGTTTTCGACAAGTATTTCGGTTCAATGGATCTCAGAAAGCCGAAGATCAACTACCTTGCAGGTTATACATCATGGTACAACTATTACCAGAAAATCACCGAGGCTATCATCCTTCGTGACCTTGACGGACTTGACAGAGCAAAGGACAGCGTTTCAATCTTCCAGATTGATGACGGTTACGAAACATTTGTCGGTGACTGGCTTGACCCGAATCCCACGAAGTTCCCCCACGGTATGAAATACATCGCAGACAAGGTTCACGAAAAGGGATATCTTGCAGGTATCTGGATTGCACCGTTCAGCGTTCAGCGTGTTTCAAGAATTGCAAAAGAGCATCCCGATTGGCTCATCAAGGATAAGAAGGGCAAGCCGCTTCTCGGTTGCCAGGGCTGGGGCGGAGCTTACACACTCGACATCTACCATCCTGAAGCAAGAGAATACATCAGACATTTCTTTGATGTTATCGTAAACGAGTGGGGCTACGATATGGTTAAGCTCGACTTCCTTTACTCCGAGGCTATGTTCCCGAGAAACGGTAAGACACGCGGTACAATCATGTGTGAAGCTATGGACTTCCTCCGTGAATGTGTCGGTGAAGAAAAGCTCATCCTCGGTTGCGGTGTTCCTCTCGGACCGTCATTCGGCGTTGTTGATGCTTGCCGTATCGGTTGTGACGTTTCACCTCACTTTGAGTTCAACTTCATTGACAAGCTTCTTCTTAACATGGAAATCGTCAACACAAGACACGCGATGAATAACACATTCCTCCGCCGTCATCTTGACCAGAGAGTTTTCTGCAACGATCCCGACGTTTTCTTCCTTCGCGACACTAACCTCAAGTTCACACTTGACCAGAAGCTTCTTCTTGCAAAGATTAACAACCTCTTCGGAAGTGTTCTCTTTGTTTCTGATAATGCCGGAGACTATGACGACGAGACTATGGAATACCTCAAGCTCTTCTTCAAACCCAGTGAAGCAAAGGTTCTCTCTGCTGAGTATGTAACACCCGATGATGTTAAAATTGTTTACATCGAGGACGACAAGAAAAAGACTCTCCGCTTCAATGTGAAGACAGGTAAGAGCAACCTTCGCAACCTCTTATAAAAATTTTTAAAAATTCTGTTGACAATAATATTTTGCGGTGCTATAATTAGACAAAATTTTAGGAGATTAAAGTAATGAAGCGAATCAATCTTACAGCTGAATACTTTTACTTTTACTTTATTAACAAAAGTTAATAGAGCTGGTTGGTTTTGCTGTAAATTTGATTGATAGAAGAATTTTCAAGGTTCCGCAGTAAAATGAACTGCGGAACCTTTTTTATTTGATTTGGAGGTTTTATTATGGTAGTAGTTATTAAAAACGGTATTGATAAAAATCAGCAGGACAGGCTTGTTGAATGGCTCAAGTCAATGAACATTGATGTTCACGAGACTGTCGGTGAATTCCAGACCATTCTCGGTCTTATCGGTGACACAAGCCATGTGGACATGGACCTTATCAACAGTCTTGACATAGTTGACCACGTTACAAGAATCAGCGAACCGTTCAAAAATGCCAACAGAAAATTTCATCCCGATGATACGGTTATCGATATCGGAGGATTCAAAATAGGCGGCGGAAACTTCCAGTATATTGCAGGGCCTTGTTCCGTCGAATCACCTGAGCAGATTTGTTCAATTGCAAAAGAATCAAAGCAAGCAGGTGCAATGCTCCTTCGCGGCGGTGCCTTCAAACCCAGAACATCTCCCTATGCTTTCCAGGGTATGCGTGCTGAGGGACTCCGGCTTCTTGAAGAGGCTAAAAAGCAGACAGGTATGCCTATCGTTACCGAGATTATGGATCTTTCGCATCTTGAGCTTTTTGAGAATGTTGATGTAATTCAGGTCGGTGCAAGAAACATTCAGAACTTCGAGTTGCTCAAGGAGCTCGGACATACAGATAAGCCAATCCTCCTCAAGCGCGGACTTTCAAGCACAATGGAAGAATTGCTGATGAGCGCCGAATACATTATGGCAGGCGGTAACGAAAAGGTAATCCTTTGTGAGCGCGGTATCCGCACATTCGAAAAATACACAAGAAACACTATGGATGTTTCCGCAATTGCACTTCTTAAAGAAAAATCCCATCTTCCCGTTATTGCCGACCCGAGCCATGCGGCAGGTATTTCGAAACTTGTACGTCCTCTCGCACTCGCTGCAGTTGCTGCAGGTGCAGACGGTCTTATGATTGAAGTTCACAACGATCCTGCCCACGCTCTATGCGACGGACCTCAGGCACTCACACCCGACCAGTTCGCTCAGGTTGTTAAAGATGCTGAGGATATCCGTAAGGTTTTGCACGGAATTTAAGCTGAATAAAAAGCAGCTGAATAGTTATGAAATATAATAATGAAAATAAAGTAAAACAAACTGCTTAAAGACGGTAAATATACTAAAAAACAGGCGGGATAATTTTATGAACATTGTTAAGGTTAATGCTTCAAAAAAATATGATGTTATAATCGGCGGCGGTGTTGTTACTCTCCTTAATGAAAAAATCAAAGGACTTTTCGGAGATGTTAAGGTGTGCATTGTTTCCGACGATACTGTTGCGCAATATTATCTCAACAACATCAAAAACATTCTGGGCGCAGACCGCATCCCAAACGAGGCATTTGTTTTCCCTCACGGTGAAAACTCTAAAAATCCCGAAGTGCTTTTTGAACTGCTTGAGTTTCTTGCAAAAAAACGTTTTTCCCGTAAGGATGTGATTATGGCCCTCGGCGGAGGCGTTACGGGAGACCTGACAGGACTTGCGGCAGCACTGTATATGAGAGGTATGCACCTTATACAAATCCCGACTACCCTCCTCGCGATGGTTGATTCTTCCGTCGGAGGCAAGACAGCAGTCAACCTGAAATCAGGAAAAAACCTTGCAGGAGTTTTTAATCAGCCTGAGCTTGTGCTTTGCGATACGGATATGCTCTCTACCCTTCCTGCAGAAATTTTTGCAGACGGTATGGCAGAGGTTATCAAATATGGAGTTCTCGCAGACAAGGAGCTTTTTGAGGTTGTAAAAAACGGTAATATAGAAGAAAATCTTGAAGCAATCATCACCCGTTGCGTTGCAATTAAACGCGATATAGTCGGTGAGGACGAGTTTGACACAGGCAGAAGACAACTTCTGAATTTCGGTCATACACTAGCACACTCAATCGAAAAAGAAAGCAATTTCACAATCTCTCACGGTAACGCAGTCGCAATGGGAATGGCTATAATTTCCGAAATTGCGTGGAACAACGGACTTTCCGAAGAGCGTTGTCAGGACGAAATCATCGACGCCTTGCTCGAAAACAAACTGCCGATTTCCTGTCCGTTCAAAAACAGTGAGCTTTATTACGCAACCGAAAACGATAAAAAAAGTGCATCGGGCAGAATTTCGGTCATCATTCCCGAAAGAATCGGCTGCTGTAAAATCGTCGATATCGCACTTGCTGAATTCAGGGAGTGGCTTAAATAATGGATTTAAAAATTATCCCCTCTGCTCTTTCGGGCACGGCAGAAGCACCTGCTTCCAAATCCGTTGCACACAGAATGTTAATCTGTGCCGCCCTTTCACAAGACAAGAGCACAATTAAAATAAACAAAACCTCCGAAGACATTGAGGCAACCGCAAGGTGTCTGAATTCACTCGGAGTTACAATAGAAAAAGACGGTGAGCTATGGACAGTCACACCTCCCGACACATTCCCTGCTGAGGCAGTCCTCGACTGCGGAGAAAGCGGTTCAACACTCCGCTTTTTGCTGCCTGTTGTTTCCGCACTCGGAATAAACACAACCCTCACGGGACACGGCAGATTACCCGAGCGTCCGATCAAGCCTCTGCTTGAAGAAATGAAAACGCACGGTGTGAATGCAGATGACGGCTTCCCGATAAAAGTTTCGGGCAGACTTACAGTCGGCAAGTACACAATCGCAGGTAACATCAGCTCACAATATATCACCGGGCTTCTCCTCGCCCTGCCTCTTTGCGAAGAAGAGAGTGAAATCGAAGTTATTCCTCCTGTTGAGTCCAGGCCGTATATCGACATCACAAAATCCGTGCTTGAAGCTTTCGGTGCAGATATAAAAGAAAACTCAAACAGATATTCCGTTTCACCCTCAACATTCAAGGGTGGTGACTTCACCGTGGAGGGAGACTGGTCAAATTCCGCCTTCTTACTCGCATTCGGTGTAAAAGTCAGCGGTCTTAGCAAAAAATCCGTTCAGGGTGACAGAAAAATTCTTGAGGTTTTTGAAGCCTTCGACGCAGAAATCAAAGAGGAAAACAATACAATTCAGGTTGATGTGTCCGCACTTCACGGTACAGACGTTGATGCTTCGGACATTCCCGACCTTGTGCCCGTAATTGCTGCATTTGCGGCAACGGCTGACGGCAAAACACGGATTTACAATGCATCCCGTCTCAGACTAAAAGAAAGCGACAGAATCGCATCCACCGTACAGATGGTCAATTCTCTCGGCGGAGAAGCAATTCCGACAGATGACGGACTTATTGTAAAAGGTAAACCGACACTCTCAGGCGGCACGGTTGACGGCTGCGGCGACCACAGAATAGTTATGGCTGCAACGGTTATGGCAGCCAAATGCAAAAATCCCGTTATCATCACGGGTGCAGATGCAGTCAACAAGTCGTTCCCTGAATTTTTTAACGAATACACTTCACTCGGAGGTAAGATAAATGTCTTGTAGCTTTGGTGAAAAATTTAAAATTACAATCTTCGGTCAGTCACATTCCGAGGCAATCGGTGTTGTTGTCGACGGTGTGCCTGCGGGCATTGCGCTTGATGAAGAAAAAATCAGCAGATTTATGTCGCGCCGTGCACCCGGAAAGAATGACTATTCCACAAAAAGAAACGAAGCAGACACACCCGAAATCGTGTCAGGTCTCGTCGATGGTGTGACCTGCGGTGCCCCGATTTGTGCAATTATAAAAAATAACGATCATCATTCAAATGATTATTCAAAAATCAAACTCCTCCCGCGTCCGTCACACGCAGACTTTACCGCATATATGAAGCATAACGGCTTCAACGATATCCGCGGAGGCGGAAATTTCTCAGGCAGGATGACCGCACCGATGTGCTTTGCTGGTGCTGTTGCAATGCAGATTCTCGAACAGAAGGGAATTAAAATCGGCGCACACGCAGAAAAAATTGCAGGTGTCTGTGACAGTCATTTTGACCCGATTAATCCCGACCTTTCCGTAGCAGAAAAAGATTTTCCGTTGATTGACGACAGTGTAAAAAATACAATACTTCAAAAAATCGAAGACGCCCGTCTTGACGGTGATTCCGTCGGCGGTGTTATTGAATGTGCCGTAACAGGACTTCCCGTCGGCATAGGCGAACCGATATTTGACGGCATTGAAAGCGTTATCAGTCAGGCTGTTTTCGCAATCCCTGCAATCAAGGGAATCGAATTCGGCAACGGCTTTGAGTGTGCCGACCTCAGGGGCAGTGAAAACAACGATTATTTTGTTGTTGCTGACGGAAAAATCACTACCGAAACCAACAACCACGGCGGTATTCTCGGCGGCCTCACATCAGGTATGCCTCTGATTTTCCGCGTGGCTGTCAAGCCGACTCCGTCAATAGCCAAACCTCAGATGACGGTTAATCTGGAAACAAACGAACAGACACAGACAACAATAAACGGCAGACACGACCCGTGCATTGTTCCACGTGCCGTACCCTGTGTTGAGGCAGCGGCAGCTATTGCAATTATAAACTTGATTTAAGGTGTTTTTATGGATATAAATAATTTACGAGACGAAATAAATTCAATTGATAATGAGTTGGTTGAACTTTTCGAAAAGCGTATGCGCACGGCAGCTGCAATTGCCGATTACAAAAAGCAAAACGGGCTTCCCATATCTGACAAAGGAAGAGAACGCGAAGTAATCAATAAGGTTACTTCAAAAATCAGTCCCGAATTCAGCGAATATGCAAGGGTGCTTTATCAGACAATTTTTGATATAAGTTGTTCATACCAGCGCAGTATCAATGCAAAAAAATCAGCCTTACTTGAAAAAATAGAAAGAGTCACGGCTGAAACTCCGAAAGAACGTCCCGACCGTGCAGTTGTTGCCTGTCAGGGTGTTGAGGGCGCATATTCACAGCACGCCTGTGAAAAAATGTTTGCTTACCCGAGCATTATGTATTTCGGCGGCTTTGAAGATGTTTTCAAGGCTGTTGACACAGGTCTTTGCCGTTACGGAATCTTACCGGTGGAAAACAGCTCTGCAGGCTCTGTCAATCAGGTTTATGACCTTATGTCTAAATATAACTTTTACATTACTCACAGCCTGAAGCTTTGCATTGAGCATAAACTACTGGCAAACAACGGTACAAGCATCAGCTCTATAAAAGAAATATACTCTCACGAGCAGGCTCTTAATCAGTGTTCTGCATTCATACGCGAACTCGGTGTTAAAACCCACGTATGCAAAAACACGGCCGAAGCAGCAAAAGCTGTCGCAGAATCAGGCAGAACAGATATTGCCGCAATCGGCTCAAAGGATTGCGCAGAGCTTTACAATCTGCGCGTACTTTCCGGTAACATACAGAACACGCAGAACAATTACACAAGATTTATCTGCATTTCCAAAAATCCCGAAATTTACCCCGGTGCAAAAAAGACGAGCCTTATGCTGACTGTTCCGCATAAGCCCGGTTCACTTTATAATATAATTGCACGCTTTGCCGCACTCGGTCTGAACCTTACAAAGCTTGAAAGCCGACCGATTTCAGGCAGCAATTTTGAGTTTATGTTTTATTTTGATATTGATGCTTCCGTCTACTCTCCCGAATTCAAGGAGCTTATTGCAGAGCTTGAAAATGACTGTGAAGCATTCACCTACCTTGGCAGCTACACGGAGGATTAAAAATGTACGGTTTATTGGGACGTACGCTTTCACACAGCCTTTCTCCGCAGATTCACGCACATTTCGGTTCATATCCTTACGAGCTTTTTTGCCGTGAGCCCGAAGAACTGGATGAATTTTTTGCAGATAAAACGCTGAAAGCCTACAATGTTACAATTCCATATAAGGTTGAAGCCTTTAACCGTTGCGACGAGCTTTCCGACACGGCAAAGAAAATCGGAAGTGTTAACACGGTTATCCGCCGTGACGACGGTACGCTCTACGGTGACAACACCGACTATTTCGGCTTTGACTATATGTCCAAAAGCTGCGGTGCGGACTACAGAGGGAAAAAAGTTCTCGTCCTCGGAAGCGGTGGTGCAAGCCTTACCGTGTACACGGTTGCGAAGGATTGCGGTGCAAGGGAAATTGTTGTTGTAAGCCGAAGCGGTGAAAACAATTATGAAAACATCTCGAAACACTACGATGCAGACATTATCGTTAACACCACACCCGTGGGAATGTATCCGCATAACGGTGAAAGACTCATAGACCTTGCAAAATTTACACAGCTTGAATGTGTGCTTGACCTTATTTATAACCCC
>JAZROM010000008.1:0-8907 GCA_045648745.1 Acutalibacteraceae bacterium
CGAACATAAGTGACTGCTCGTAGCCCTGTGCTTTGAGGATATCACCGATTGCAACCGCACCGGGAAGGAAGTTATCGGGAGCGCCGTAGGAGTTACCGCCTGTCGGAACCTTCATCGGCATACCCGTTGTCATATTGACCATTGCCGCAACTGACCATGTGCAGCCTGTTGTTGCAATAGGACCACCGAACTGATTGTCAGTATTAGAAAAAACAACACCTTCCTTGGCAAGTTCAGTAAGCGGTTCAAGAAGATTTTCGTCAAGATATCCGCCCATATCCTTTGAAAGATATGTGTTTTCCATAGATTCAAGATAGATATGAATAAGATTACGCTTTTTCTCGGGGAACTGCATCTTAACCTCACGGGGATCAGCAAAGTTCACCTTGATAAAATCAGATTCAGTATAGTACATATTATAAAGTGTTATAAGCTGGAACTGTTCAACACCGTAAACCACACCGCCGATAAAAATTGCAAGTGCGAGTACCAGACTTATAATCTTGCGCAAAACATTAGGGAAAACGCAGATTTCTTTTTCTTTTCTCTTAAGATACAGTACACGAGTTGACAATGCAAAAAGAGCAAAGAAGAAAGTCACTGCCGCTGTCTGGAGAACGGGACCCTGCCAGAGAGTGTCCATAACTTCGCTGCTTGTTCCGTCTGTCGGAGAGAACATATTGACAATCATCTGATCGGGTGCAACATCGCTGAAAGTTTCCTTGCCCCATACAGTACCTGTAAGTGCAGCCATACCAAGTGCCATTAAAAGGACTGAAATAACACTGATAACCGCAAGAATTTTCTTCTGCTTTGTTTCGTTTCTTTTGTAAACAAGCTTTTTTTCAACAAGTCCCATTACAAACACGCCTGCCATTCCGATTGCAAAGGTAATGGCAAAATAAATGAAGGGAAGCTTTTCCGAATGGATACTAAGCGGGAACAAACCAACCCTGTCGAAGTATTTGTAAATAATATCCGTTACAAAAAGCGAAATCAGGTTCGCACCGATTGCGTCACCGAGAACGATAAATATCGATTTAACAATACCCTTTCCTCTGCACAGGATAAAGGCATCAAATATACCGACAAGCAAGCCTGCCAGAACAGCCATAAAAATAAACATAGCTACAACTCCTAAGTTTAACATTACATTTAATTTTACTATATCCGACAAAATTTTACAAGTAACATATCTTATGAAAAATCTACTTAATTGTAGTCATATTGACATAAACAAAGGCAGGAGTCAGACTCCTGCCTTTTGATTAAATTTTTGTAGGTAAAGAATATTTATCCTTATACTTTTCAAAATTACTTGTAAATATCTCACTGCCTGAAGATTTATAGTCATTAAGATACTCGTGCGCATCGAAAACTGACTTACTGATCTGAATAAGACATACGGCAATATTCGAACAGTGGTCAGAAACTCTTTCGTAGTTGGTAAGAAGATCCGAGAGCACGAAACCAAGTTCGATTGTACATTGACCGCCTGTAAGACGTGAGATATGTCTTGACTTGATTTCTGCAAGGATATCGTCAATAACCTGCTCAAGCGGCTCAACCTCAAGTGCAAGGTCAATACTGTTATCCGCAAAAGCTTTTTCGGTAAGTTCGAGAATTTCTTTGATAGCGTTTGTCGCTGTTCTGAGTTCCTCAGTAGCATTTTCAGAAAAACTGATTTCTTTGTCATCAATTTCCTGGGCAGCCTTTGCAATATTAACTGCGTGGTCACCGATACGCTCAAAGTCACCGATAGCATGAAGAAGAGTTGCAACCGTATTGTTGTCATCATCTGTCAGGTCATGACCTGAAATTTTAACAAGGAATGTTCCGAGCTTATCCTCGTAATCGTCAAGTTCCTTTTCTTTCTCGATAATTTCATCGACAACTTTTCTGTCAAACTTTTCAACAAGAGAAATTGATTTAAGAAGAGCATCGATAGCAGTCTGTCCCATTTTCACCGTATAGTTTCTGCCTTCCGAAACTGCAAGTGCGGGAGAATTAAGAAGACGATCATCGATGAATGCACTCTTGCCTGTTGCCTTTTTATCCTTAACAGTTTTTCTTGCAAGTTTTTCAAGAAACTTCGCAAACGGGAAAAGTATAACGGTTGTTGCAACGTTAAAAACACTGTGAACAACAGCTATACCTGCCGGTGCAATTGCAGTATCGGTAAAAGCAAAACCGATAATTGTATCAAAAACATAAAAAACGGTAAGAAAGATTGCTGTACCGATTAAATTGAAATAAACATGAATTACGGCAACACGTTTTGCATTTTTGCTTACACCCATGCTTGAAATCAAAGCAGTTATACAAGTACCGATGTTCTGACCCATAATTATAGGAATTGCCATTCCGTATGAAATTGCACCTGTAAGTGAAAGTGCCTGCAAGATACCGACGGTAGCAGATGAGGACTGAATAACAGCCGTCATAACTATACCGATGAACAAACCGAAAATCGGGTTATTGAACATAACCATAAGGTCACGGAATTCCTGCATTTCAGCAAGCGGTGACATTGCATCACTCATCATTTCCATACCGAACATAAGAACTGCAAATCCGATACAGATACCGCCAATATCCTTAACACGGCTTTTCTTGGAAACCATCGTAAGAATAACACCGATAAATGCAATTATCGGAGCAAAAGAAGACGGTTTTAAAAGACTGACAAAGATATTGTCGCTTTCAATTCCTGCCAAGCTCAATATCCACGCTGTAACTGTGGTGCCGACATTGGAACCCATAATTACACCGACAGCCTGAGTAAGCTGCATAATACCTGAGTTTACAAGACCGACAAGCATAACCGTAACAGCCGATGAGGACTGGATGGTAGCTGTAATAGCTACACCAAGCAAGAGTGCTTTTAACGGTTTGTCTGTCATAACTTTAAGAATTTTCTCAAGTTTTCCGCCTGCCGTTTTTTCGAGATGATCCGACATCGTGCTCATACCGAAAAGAAAAAGAGCAAGCCCGCCGAAAAGGGAGATAAAATTAAAAATGGTCATTCGCATAACCTCCGCTTTAAAATGCCTGTGTTTATATTCTGCCCACTTGATAGAAAATCAAGCCTAAATTGATATTAGCATTTATCCGACAAAAAATCAATATGTGTGACAAAAAAAAGAGCAGTTCAAATGAACTGCTCTTAAATATTTATCTCCAGTTGAACGGACGAAGCATAAAGTCGACATCTTCCTTATTCTCAGGAATCAGACCGAAGGAAGAAACCCTGTTCATTCCGTGTTCCTTGAATGCATCGTAAAGGTCTTCATTAGCCTTCAGACGGAAGGGATTGAGGAAGAAATACTCACCGAGGAACTGATTAGCCTTGAAGTACTCCCAGCTAAGATTTGCAACCTCGATGTTGAAAAGCTGCTCTTCGGTTACATCTGCATTGAGAGCCTTCTTCCACAGACGGTCAAGCTTTGCAATCTTACTGATCGGATAATAGCCTGACTGATAATGCCAGTCAAAGTCAAAGGAATGTGCAGTTGCCGCAATCTGTGCGGTCTGAATATCAATAATCTCCTTGATATAAGGTGCTGCATCCTCACCGTAATAAGCGTTGAGGAAATCTATCATGTGATATGCAACGTCAGCATTGACATCCCACTGAACCTTACAAAGAAGATAATTGCGAAGCTCATTAAATGCAGCATAGTGACCGTCACCGCAGTTATAGATATAACCAGTTATGCCGATATCCTTCATATAAGCCATTGTTGACTGCAAAGTTCCGAGATTTGAGAAAAACTGTGCTGTGTTGAGGAAATTGATTGTATAATCATAGATGTACATTGTATCTGCAATTTTTGTCCAGTTTTTGAAATCCTCGGCAATTCTTGTTTCACAATCACCGTATGCTGTCATAAAAGTTTCATTCTGTACATCTTCATGACCGCATTCTGTCAACGGGTGGCTTCTGCAGGCTGAATGAAGTCCGCAAAGTACGGGAGCAACATTCGGATTGCAACGCAATGTCAGATCCTGCGGAGGTCTTTCTGTTTCAAGATATGCAAAGAATGTGAATGTAAAATTCGGAAATTCATCATCGAGTGCGTCCGCAAAATTATTGGTAAAGATAAGTGTCGGCGCACTGATACTGCCGTACTTTTCGTAAAGCGCTTCGCAGGTTTCACAATGACAGTAGTTCTGATTATCTTTCTGACCTATATGAACGTGGTCTGAAGTTTCACGAGGACAGTCACGCATCTGCTGTCTTGCATTTGCAACAGCAACTTCGAGAACTTCAGGGTTTGAAAGGCACACGTGATCTGTTGAACGTGTTCCGTCGGGCTGAAGTGCAAAATATTCGGGATGTTCTGCAAACAGTGCATCGGGAACAAGTGAAGGAAGAGAAGCATCCCAGAACACATAGGTCAATGCTCCGCCGTAGTCCTCGGCCTCTTGCCAGAAGGAAACATTCATCTTTGTTCTTGCACGGTGAGCATCGTTTGTACCTGCGCAGTCATTACGACGAACAGCAAATGCCGGTTCAACCGTTCTGTCGAGTTTTGCGTCAACAACGAGATCTTCACTCTCAGGAACTTTTTCAAGTGTAGGTGTAAACCAACGCACACCGAAGTATTCCTCAAGAAGCGTATACGCACCATAGAGAGTGCCGCGCTCATCTGCACCTGCAATTACAAGGTGTGTTCCGTCAGCATAGAAACGGAAGCCGTCAGCCTTGATTGATTCACGGTCGATATCAACAATATCTTTTTCAAGTTCTGTTTCACCGACAAGAATAGCCTTATCCCCTACCTCGACTTCGTCATCAGTGACGATATCAAGCTTTGCACCGCTTAATTTTTCGATATAAGTCTGCAATTCCTCTGCTGCTGTGTTGATCGTTTCGCTTGCTTCCCCGTCAATTACAATCTTATAGTCCGAAGCACCGTCATCAACAATATACATTTCGTTTGTAACTGTTGGCGGAACATAAGCGTTACCGCCATAATCAACATTTGTATCAACGGGAATTATACCAATTGAGAGAAGCAGAACCTCCAGAAATGAAATTATCGCTTTGAAATAAGCCATAACTGTTCTCCTTTACTTTGACATTGTGAAAACAAGTTCACCGCCACCCATAAGCTCGTCGTGTGTAATATAGCAACCGTCAAGCTCCTTGCCGTTAAGAGTGATTTTTTCGACATATACATTTTTCTCACTCTGGTTTTCTGCTGTTATTTTAAGTATCTTGCCGTTTGCAAGAGTAAGTTCAGCGCTGTCAAGATTAGGTGAGCCGAGCCAATATTTATCTGTTCCTGCAAGAGGATAGAATCCCATAGCTGAGAAAACATACCAGGAGCTGATAGTGCCGCCGTCATCATTACCGTCAAGACCGTTGACATCATCACTGAAACGGTTTTCAAGTGTCCAACGTACCCATTTCTGTGTAAGGTCAGGTCTGCCTGCGTTGGCAAAGAGGTACGGAGTGTGAATATCGTGCTGATTGCCGATCCAGAAGCCTGCACCGGGGTCAATTGCCGCACGGTTAAGAGACGCATCCTTCATAAAATCTTCAAGCTCAGAAACGAAATATTCCTTACTGCCGAAGAGTTCAATCATACCGTCAATATCGTGTGTAGCACTCCAACGCCAATGGCGTGCTCCACCCTCAGAATACGGAGTAGCAAACTTTTTAATTAAGAACATATCGTGGAATGCCGTAATATTGGGATTAAAGCTCTTTACAAAAGAACCGTCCGAATTTCTTGCCTGGAAATACTTTGTTTCGGGATTAAAAACATTTTTATAATACATTGCTTTTTCGCTGTATCTTGCAGTATCCTCAGTCTTGCCGAGTTCTTCAGCAAGCACTGCAATTGCATTATCCTCCCACGCATATTCAAGCGTGAAGCTGACAGATTCTTCTCCGTTAGCAAGATCATCAGGAATATACCCGTATTCGTTATATTCTTTTACAAAGTTTCTTCCTGATTTAGAAACAGGAGTTTCAGATGTTTTCTTCATATATTCGTACATGGTTTCAACATCAAAATCTCTGTACCCCTTAAGGTAACTCTCAGTAATCATAATATTCGTCGGATCACCGTGCATTGATGAAGCATAACCTGCACCCTGCGGCCAACGCGGAATCACGCCGCCGGCCTTTGTCATTTCGACAAGACTCTTTAAACAGTCCGTCTGGATTTCGGGAGCTATCATAGTATAGAGTGAATGAACGTTACGACAGGTATCCCAAAGTGACATATCAGATCTGTATGTGTAGCCGTCCGCGATATGAACCTTTTTGTCGAAACCGAGATATTCACCGTTAACATCCGTAAAATCAGTCGGCATAATCATACTGTGATAAAGCGCAGTATAGAAAATTGTCTTGATTTCGTCGTCCTTACTGCTGATTTTGATTGTTGAAAGACGATCTTCCCAGTCAGCAACAGCATTGTCGCGGACATCATCAAATGTAAGTCCGTCTGTCTCTGCCTCAAGGTTGAGCTTTGCGTTTTCAACACTTACAAAGCTGACTGCGAGTTTAAGCTCAATGCTTTCATTCTTCATTTCGCCAAAATTAAGGTCAATGCCGAGGTCTGTCGGATCACCCGAAATTTCATAGGATTTGATTTCTTTGTCTGCTGTTGCAGCAAAGTAAACAGGAAGACCGTCATATCTGCCCGAAAATGCACCGTAGATAACAGCACCTCCGGTTATCATTCCTGACTCTTCGTCAAAATTAACAAATCCGCCTTCTGATGATCTGCCTGCGGCAACACTTGTTACATCAATGTAGAGACGTGCATCCTTTGAATTGTTGAAGGTATAACGGTGAACTCCCGTATGTGTATCAGCCGTAAGCTCAACAAGGCAGTTCATAGTCGGCAGGTAAAGCGCATAATAGCCTGCAGATGCAGTTTCGTTGTTATGGGAATACGGAATAACGCCCGCCTTTTTCTTACCTGTCACAGGAGTTACACGGAATATGCCGTAATCCTCTGCACCTGTACCTGAAAGACGCGAATGACTGAATCCGAGGATATGACGCTGCTCGTAGTAATAACCCGATGTATTCATTTTTGTGATGTAAAGACCGCCTGCAAATGAAGTATCAGGACCGAGTCTGACAGCACCGAAGGGTACTGTAGCAGCAGGACTGAGCATACCGCAGGCCCACGGTGTACCGCCTGTGCCGATGAACGGGTCAACATACTGCGAATACTCACCCATAACGGGTTCAGGCATTTCAACAGGACGCATAAGAATACCGTTGAAAAGACCCGCAAATGCGGTTTCAAAGATTACAATGAATGAAACAATAATTCTGATAACAGGCCACAACATAAAAAGACCTCCTAAATATTTATACATTTACTATATATTACCGTGATAAAAAAGTCAATTTTTCAAAAGGCAAATATAGTCATCAGGCTTACAAAAAAACAGGGAGTTTTTTGGTCAAAAGGTCAAAAAGCTAATCACCGCGCATATACTTGATACGGACGGTGATTTTATGATTATTGAAACGGTATTGAGTTCTTTGTCGAATCTGTTATTTTTTGCGTTGCATCTGTCAAACGCGAGTTCATTTCCTCCCCCGCTTTCTGCAAAGGATGAACGGGCATATCTTATTGCGTATAAAAACGGAGATATGAGCGCAAAGAACAAGTTGATTGAGCACAATCTGCGGCTTGTTGCACATATTATTAAGAAATATTATTCCAACTCCGCTCAGCAGGATGACCTGATTTCGATTGGTACAATCGGACTTATAAAGGCTATCAATACTTTTGATGTTGATAAAGGTACAAGACTTGCTACATATGCCGCACGGTGTGTTGAAAATGAAATACTTATGTATTTCCGTGCACAAAAGAAAACGGCGCAGGATATTTCCGTCAACGAGCCGATTGACACGGATTCCGAGGGAAATCCGCTGACGCTGATGGATATTATTGCGACGGAGGACGAAATAATAGATGACATTTACAAGATATCTATGATAAAAAAGCTACATGCAGAAATAAGAAAAATCACGAACCCCAGAGAACGGATGATTATAATTCTGCGATACGGCCTTGACGGGAACAAGCCGATGACGCAGCTTGAGGTTGCGGCACGGCTCGGGATTTCAAGGTCATATGTTTCGAGAATTGAAAAGAAGGTACTTGAAAAATTAAAGAAAGCATTGGAATAAAAAAACGGACACACTGTAGTGTGTCCGTTGAGTTTTCTTATAAGAGGGAGATTATTCACCCTTCTTCTTGATGATGTCGTTAAGGATTAAAAACTGACAGGGGCTTTACGCTTAGGTTTTCACGTTAACCGTCCCCTGTCTTTTGATATTTGATTTGGTTTACCCATGGGGAGTGGTTACCCCATAGAGCCAATCTAAAATTTTATTTTGCACTTTACAGTTTTCGTTAAAAAGAATTCTTAAAGAATTACCAGTATTAAGAATATCTATTTCTAACAGACATATATTGTCAAGGTTCAATGGACAGTTTAATGCATCACTGTTTTTTAAATTTATGGATTGGCTTAAAAATGAAATTGACATGTAACCCTCATCAAATGTACCAATAAAATCATTGAAAACTAACAAATCATCAACATTTTCCGATAACAAGTCTATACGATATAAACTACCGTCTGCAATTTCTAAAACATAATCTGTTGATTGGATTTTATATAAAAATTCTTCAACGGAATAATCTAGCCCCTTAATTTGAATTAAAAAACTTTTGTGTCCCAAAGAGTACATTTGATTATAAATAAACTGATTCATCTTAGATACCAAGGGTTTTTCCTTATAACTGTATTGAATAAGCAGTTCATCTTTTGCTAAAAAGCTAGTTAACATAATTATTCACCTGATCCATCTTTTTATAGACAGGGGACGGTTCTGTGTCTTAGTTAAAATTT
>JAZROM010000009.1:0-7214 GCA_045648745.1 Acutalibacteraceae bacterium
CGGTGTCTGACTCCGATAAGCACGTTGCAAAGCAGACACGTACAGTACGCTATACCGATTACACTCCGCCCGAATTTTATATGAAGCGTGCACTTGTTTACGGCGTTGATGAGGCGCTTGACATAAGGGCTGCCGTAGGTGCGCGTGACAGTATAGACGGCGATATAAGCGACAGGGTTTCTATTGTTACTACCGACTATGTAAAGAACACAATCGGTGTGTTTACCGTTTCGCTGCAGGTTTCAAACAGTATGGGTGATACGATTTATCTGGACGTTACCGTACATGTTGAAGGAAATGAAACGATGGCACCTGAGATTCAGCTTAAGAAGAGTCTGATTTATGTCAAGAAAGGTGAGACACCTGTATTTGAGGATTATCTTGGTGATGTCACAGTTAACGGTGTTCTTATGAAACCGCAGGACATTCAATTGCTTATTTCTACAAACTTTGATCCTGATAATGAAGGCACATACAATGTTCATTATTATATTTCAACTGAAGCAGGATATGAAGGACATTCGATTCTTACTGTTGTTGTTGAGGAGTGATGAAGAGTGAAAGAAAAAAATTCGATGCTGACATTTAATTTCGAATGGAATAGTCTGATAAAAGATGTTGTCCGTAGTTTATGGGCTATAGTACTTGTTGCTCTCATTGCACTTATGGGTATACAAGTGGTTGAAAAAAGTATTTATACTCCGACTTATACCAGCACGGCTGTTCTTGTCGTTCGCTCAAGAGTCGGTACATCGGGCGTATTCAGCAGTCTTACGGCTTCAGCCGAAATGGCAAATATTTTCACTGAAGTTTTTAAGCAGAATTCATTAAAAAAGCTTGCAGCTGAAAATCTTGGTTATGATACATTTGACGGAACAATAACAACAAGTTTAACAGAGTCTACCAACCTTCTCAATGTATCGGTTAAAGCAGAAGATCCGGAGTTAGCATTTCTATTATTGAAATCGGTTTTGGAAGTGTACCCTGAAGTGACGGAGGCAGTGTTTACTGATTCAATTATTGATATCGTTTCAGAACCTAAAATGCCAACTACGCCGTCTAACTCAAGATTAATGGTTTACAGAA
Source organism: Acutalibacteraceae bacterium (assembly GCA_045648745.1). Taxonomy (GTDB): domain Bacteria; phylum Bacillota; class Clostridia; order Oscillospirales; family Acutalibacteraceae; genus CAG-488. The sequence goes on from JAZROM010000009.1 coordinate 1,087, forward strand.
ATGAGATAATTTTTATCGCTATGCTGATTGAAGGCGGATTGGTTATACTGTTCTCGTTGTTTAGAGGTACGGTGAAAGAAGAAAAAGGGTTCACTGATAAAGTTGATTCAAAACTTATCGGTATTGTTTCACATGAACGTCCGCACCTATCTAAAAAGGAACGATTAAAGAAAAAGAAACGAGCTTTGTTGATTAATGACGCATATTCAAGTTTGCAGTTTACTGAAGATTATCAAAAATTATGTACAAAGTTCGAGTATATGTACAAAAACCAAGGAAATAAGACCTTTGTTGTTACAAGTGTTGCGGAAAACGAAGGGAAATCAACTGTTGCAACCAATATAGCACTTGGTTTGTCAGACAGAGGATACAATGTGGTTCTGCTTGATCTGGATGTCCGCAAACCTTCGATTTATAAAATTTTTGATTTTCATGATGCTATTCAATCTGATTTTACTGATGTTCTTTCACAAAAAATTGAATTGACTGATTTTAAATTTTACCGTTACCGAAAAAGCAAACTTACAATTGCTTTCAACAAGTGTGCGAATGATAAAGGACCCGAGTTGCTTGTAAATAATCAGATTTTAGCATCAAGTCTCAGTACATTGAAAGAAAAAGTAGATTTTGTAATTATTGATACACCTCCGATATCTGTCTCGGCTGATGCGATATCTATTGCTGAGGTTGCTGATTCTACAATGCTTATAGTAAGAACGGACTGTGTTCCGGTGGAAGATATAAATGATGCTATTCTCAATATTATTGAATCCGGTGCTCATTTTGAGGGATGTATTTTGAATAATGTTTACAAACCTTTTACCTTGTTTGGACAGATGGGTATAGATGAAAGAGGTTATTATGGTCAAAGTAATTATTACAACTATTCTAAATCAGGAAAGTTTGCTGTAACGGAATCTGAACAGAATTATACGGCTTTTTCTGCAGATTCAATGAATAATTTAAACAGCAATGAATAGGGTTGACAGATTATGAACAATGTAAATTACAATGAAAATAATGAATCCACTGTTGAAATAAGAATATTGTTTAGTGATATCTGGCGAGGAATAATAAAATTCGGGTGGATATCATTGGCTCTTGCAATAATTCTTGGTGGCATTCAGTTTTACAGAAGTTATGTTGGTTTTGTTCCGGTTTACAAAGTCTCTGTAACATTTACTGTTCACACGGAGAATAAAGTACTTACCGGTGAGAATGGAATTGCGGCATATTCATATTATTATGACAGGGAAACGGCTGACCAATTGGCAACAGTATTTCCTCATATAGTTGGCAATAAGATTGTTCAGAACAAAGTTTGCGCTGACCTTAAAGTTGACAGTATGCCTGCAAGTGTCAGTGCATCTTGTGTCACGGGCACCAATATGGTAACTTTGACAGCATCGGGTAAAGATCCGCAACTGACGTATGACACACTTTTATCTGTTATTGAGAATTATCCTTCGGTTGCTGATTACATTATCGGTCGCACAAAACTTGTTATGATCAATGATCCTGTTGTTCCGGACAAACCGTCGAATGAAGGTGTATGGAAAACAGCTGTTATACGTGCGGCACTCATTGGTTTTGTTCTTGGTATAGCATGGATTGTTGCATATGCTGTTATAAGAAAAACAATCAGGACAAAAGAAGACATCCGTAACGTTCTCAATCAGCGTTGTATCGGCGTTTTACCGTTAGTTGTTTTTAAGAAGTATCGTCGTGAAATTGATAGAAGTATTCTTCTTACAAATCAGCTTGTAGGTAGCGAATTTGTCGAATCTTTACGACTGTTACGAAGTTCAGTACATACTCTTATGCAAGATGGAAAGAACACTATTATGATAACAAGCACAGCTCCGTCTGAGGGTAAAACGGTTGTTTCAGTTAATCTGGCATCCATTTTTGCTAAAGATAATAAAAAAATTCTGCTTGTTGATGCTGATCTTCGTGATTCGGGTGTCAGAGATTTACTTGGTACAGATACTGTAGTTAAAACTAAAATTGAAGATAATAAGTTTTTTAAGGTTGAATATATTGATTCTCTCGGATTTGATTTGCTCACATTTAAATCCAGGATAGATAATGTACAGAAGATTATTCGTGACGATGAATTGAAGAGAAAACTGTTAGTCCTCAAAGAAACTTATGACATCGTTTTGGTTGATACGCCTCCTTGCGGAATTATTTCAGACGCAACAATCGTTGCACAGGCGGTAGATTCTATCGTTTACGTAATCCGTGAAGATGCTGTTCTTCAGAAGACTATCCGTGCAGGTATTAACTCAATGTTAGAAACTGATGCGGAGTTTCTTGGATGTATTCTCAATGGTGCAGCAGGCGGTCTCGGGGGTTATACAGGATATTACCGTTATGGCGGTTATTATAAAAATTACCGTTACGGATATTACAATTACGGTTATTCGTCAAAATACGGATATAAGGGCAAAAATAAAAGTAAATAATCAAAATATAATAACATTTTGAATCGGAGGTGATAGCATGAAAAAGCCGGGAGAATATGCCGCTTTGTTCCGTTCTTTAAGCAAGGAATGGAAGTGGCTTCTCAGGTATGTTTCGCGTTATCGTCTCCAGATTTTTTTCTACATTATCATAGGTGTTCTGAGCACGATAATGGGGTTGGGGTCAACTGTTGCAACTAAATATCTTATTGATGCAGTCGTAACCCATAACACTGAAACAATTATTATCAGTGCAGTTTTTGCCGTTTCATTGGGCTTGTTACAGATTGTTGTGAACTCAATAACATCCCGCTTTGCCTCCGTAATCGGAACTAAGGTAAGTAATGAAATACGCGAAAATGTTTACGAGCATATTGTTTATTCAAACTGGGAAGACATAAGTAAATATCATTCCGGTGACCTTCTCAATCGAATTGAGGGTGATGTTACTGCGCTTGCAAGCAGTGTTCTTTCCTTTATACCGAGTATCTTTACCAGAGCAACTCAGTTTGCGGGTTGTCTCATTGTTGTACTGTATTATGATCCTATAATGGCTGTTTTTGCTTTTTTAAGCGCACCTTTCCTTGTCTTATCATCAAGACTATCTGCTAAAATGATGCGAAAATACAACAAAGAAAGCAGAGAAATGAATGGAAAAATACTTTCATTTTATTCGGAGTCTATCCAGAATATTCAGACAATTAAAGCCTTCGGAATTACTAAAAATTATATTGAACAATTAAAAAACTACTTGTTCCTTTACAGGAAAATGAGACTTGACCACGGCAAGTTTTCATTGATTATGACAACCTGTTTGTCAGTGATCGGATTGCTCGTTTCATACTTGTGCTACGGTTGGGGCGTGTGGAGATTGTGGCAGGGGGTAATCACTTATGGAACAATGACGTTATTCCTGCAGCTTTCGGGCAGTCTGACTTCATCTTTTTCATCTATTGTTTCGCTTTTGCCGACGTCAATTTCAATTGCAACGGCAGCAGGCAGGATTATGGAAATATCTGACATGAGTGTTGAAAGCTATGCTGATGACTCAAAGACGGAAGCGATGGCAAACTCTGCACAGAAAGACGGTATTATTCTTGATTGCGACAACCTTACATATTCTTATAAAAACACTCTGACACCGGTGGTTAAAGATATTTCTTTTAATGTTAAACCGGGTGAAACCATTGCGCTGGTCGGACCGTCAGGCGAGGGAAAGACAACAATCCTTCGATTGATTCTGGGCCTTATAAAACCGCAATCGGGTGAGATGACTATGTCAACCATTGACGGTCGTAAGATAAATATCTCTGAAAGCACGCGGAGTTTTTGCTCGTACGTTCCGCAGGAGAATAGTGTGTTTTCGGGTTGCATAGCAGACAATCTCCGCATCGTCAAGCCTGAGGCTACAGATGAAGAGCTTGAGGCTGTTCTTAAAGCAGCAGAAGCGTGGAATTTTGTTTGCAGACTTCCTGATGGAATTTACACTCAGATTAACGAAAAAGGTGTAAATTTCTCAGAAGGACAGATTCAGAGAGTTTCGATTGCAAGAGCACTGTTAAGGAATGCGCCTGTTATGGTGATGGATGAAGCAACGAGTGCATTGGATGCTGAGACTGAAGAAAAAGTTCTTTCTAATATTATGAATTCTTATCCCAATAGGACGTGCATAATCACTACACATAGACCGAGTATGCTTAAGTACTGTAATCGTGTTTACAGAATAAATGAAGACGGAAGTCTTGTTAAAGTGGTGTAATATATTTCAACATGTTATAGGAGGTGGGACTGTGCGCAGTAAAAAAGCTTTAATGAATACGGTTGCTTCGTTGTTGTTGCAGTTTGTTACAATGATCAGCGGTTTTATTGTTCCGCGTATTGTTATCGGAACTTTTGGCTCTGATGTAAATGGTCTCACGTCATCAATAGCACAGTTTCTTGGTTATATCACTTTGTTTGAGTCAGGAGTTGGTGGTGTTGTACGTGCAGCTCTTTACAAACCCTTGGCTGATAATGATACTGCAAAAATCAGTGCAATAGTTAATTCGACTGAAAACTTTTTTCGTAAGATAGCCTTTATTTTTGTCGGATATATGCTTGTTCTTGCGTGTCTGTTTCCGCCGCTTGTTAACATGAGTTTTGACTGGTTGTTTACAGCAAGTCTGGTTCTTATTATTGGTATCAGTACTTTTGCGCAGTATTATTTTGGAATGACCTATATGGTTCTGACTCAGGCAGATCAACGACGCTACATTTCGTCGTCGTTACAGATCCTTACAATTATCTTGAATGTTGTTCTTGTTCTGATTTTTGCTAAACTTGGAGCCTCCGTTCATGTGTTAAAACTTGGTACTTCAGCAGTTTATATTCTTAGACCTATCCTGCTTAATTTTTATGTTAGAAAAAGATATAAGTTAGATAAGTCCGTTAAACCTGATAAAGAAGCCATAAAACAACGTTGGGACGGACTGGGTCATCATGTGGCATACTTTGTTAACCTTAATACTGATGTCGTGATTCTTACTCTGTTTTCAAAGATTTCAATGGCGTTTTCGATTGCAGAAGTTTCGGTTTATACGGTTTATCATGCAGTAGTTTATGGTATTGTAAGTATAACAAATTCGATTTCATCAGGAATGGAAGCCGGCTTTGGTAATATGATAGCTCGTAGCGAAAAAGAAAACCTGAACAGGAAATTTGGACTGTATGAATTTTTGGTATTCAATATTGTAACAGTTGCATTCACTTCTGCAGGACTTTTGATAATACCTTTTGTGAAGGTTTACACATCAGGTATTTCCGATGTAAATTATATCCGACCTGTGTTTGCGTATATTATTGTTTTAGCATATGCCGCATTTGCACTCAGAACACCATATAACATTTTGACTTTAGCTGCAGGACATTATAAACAGACGCGTAATGGAGCATTTGCTGAAGCGGCAATTAATGTTATTGTTTCAATTATCTGTGTTTGGTTATGGGGGATAGTGGGCGTTGCTGTTGGTACTTTCTTTGCAATGACATTCAGAACAGTTCAATACGCCTGGTATCTTTCAAAGAATATCCTAGAGCGTAATTTTTGGGTTTTTATAAAAAGAACTATTATTGCTGTGACGGCATCCGTTTTAGCTGTGCTTGCAGTCTTTGCTTTACCTGATTTTGAAGTTGTTTCGTATTTAGAGTGGGCAGTATTTGCAACTATTGTTACAACTATAACTTTGTCTATTACTATATTAGTAAATCTTTTATTTGCTAAAAAAGAATTGTTGAATGTTGTAAAATATATAACAAAAACATTTCTCAATAAAAAGAAAAAATAATTTAAAAAAATTCAAATTTTTTCTTGACATTATGAAAAACCGGTGTTATAATGTGAACACTTTCCGCTCAGTGGATCGGAAAGCGGGTAGCACCTTGAAAATTAAACAACGATGAAAACAAAAACCCTGAAAAGATTTCTAGAGTTTTGCGAAAAGCAAAACGTACTTTACAGAAATTTCGGTAAACGAAATAGATTTAAAAAAATCGTCAGCAAATGACGAAATGAGCGATTAAGCTCTAAGAATGGTTTAAACACCTAAGGGTGTTTAGATATAATTTTTAGAGAGTTTGATCCTGGCTCAGGACGAACGCTGGCGGCGTGCTTAACACATGCAAGTC
>JAZROM010000010.1:0-11300 GCA_045648745.1 Acutalibacteraceae bacterium
CGTTTACGGGATTGATTGCAGAAAGACCGCTGATGCAAACACCTGTCTTGTCTTTTACAAGCTGTGTTCTTTCAAACTCTGTCTTCTTTGCGCACTCTTTTCTGTATGCTTCGATGTCTGCCATATTTGCAATACGGTCAGCATACTTGTCAATCATCGGATGCTCGGGAGCCATAACCATAAATGTTACGCCGAAGAGTGTGTCGGGACGGGTTGTGTAAACCTTGAGCTTTTCGTTATCTGAACCCTTTACATCAAAGTCCACGAAAGCACCTGTTGACTTACCGATCCAGTTCTGCTGCTGAAGCTTGACATTGGGAAGGTAGTCAACTTTTTCAAGACCTTCAAGAAGCTTGTCTGCATACTCTGTGATTCGAAGATACCATACGTCCTTTGACTTCTGCACGATATCTGAGTGACAGATGTCACACTTACCGCCCTGTGAGTCCTCGTTTGAAAGAACAACCTTACATGACGGGCAGTAGTTAACAAGAGTCTTATCTCTGAAAGCGAGACCGTTTTCGAACATCTTGAGGAAAATCCACTGTGTCCACTTATAGTAGTCCTCCTGAGTTGTGTCAACAACTCTTGTCCAGTCAAAAGAGAAACCGACTCTCTTAAGCTGACTTGAGAACTTTTCGATATTCATATCGGTTACTTTACGGGGATGGATACCTGTTTTGATAGCATAGTTCTCTGTCGGAAGGCCGTAAGCGTCAAATCCGATGGGGAACAATACGTTGTAACCCTGCATTCTTCTTTTTCTTGATACAACCTCAAGACCTGAATAAGCCTTGATGTGACCAACGTGCATACCTGCACCGCTGGGATACGGGAACTCTACAAGAGTGTAGAACTTCGGCTTTTCTGAAAAATCTTCAGCGTGGAAAACGCCTGTTTCTTCCCATTTATCCTGCCATTTTTTCTCTGTTGATTTAAAATCATAACCCATTTCAATATTCCTCCGAGTGTTAACTTTATACAAATTCACGGGCGGATAACATCCGCCCCTACGAATATTTTTTTCTGATTAATCCGGTGTGACGATGTCGGAAATGTCGACGTGTGCTGCATCGCCCCAGAGTCTTTCAAGGTTATAATACTCTCTTGACTGCGGGTCAAAAACGTGAACAAGAACACAACCGTAGTCGAGAAGAATCCAACCTGTTGCTCTGCCTTCAATATGGTCAGGCTGAACACCGAGCTTAGCCATTTCTTCATCAATTTCATCTGCAAGTGCGCGTACGTGTGTGCTTGAAGTACCGTTTGCAATAATGAAATAATCCGAAACAATTGTAAGCTCCTTTGTTTCAATAAGCGAGATATCTATCGCTTTTTTGTTATCAAGAATCTTAACTATATTTCTTGCTGTTTCAAGTGATGTCATATTTATTTCCTCCTTGCCTGTTTATTATAACCTCATTATACAGGTTGACACTGTCGGGATGAACGACACTGCCCTTTTTAACAAGGTCGGGAATACCGAACTCAAGCGCATAGAGGATTGCATCTTCCATTGATTCGTCGCAAAGACGGCGCATATCCTCAACACCGTTGTAGGTGCGCTCTGCCGATATGTAGTCTGCAAGATAAACTATTTTTTCTATAAGGGACATTTTTGCTCTGCCTGTTGTGTGGTATCTGACAGCAAGATAAAGTTCTTCATCGTCAATACCCATCACGGTTTTAAGATAAGCCGCACCTGCAATTGCGTGCCACAGCTTCGGGTTGGCAGCTTCTGCCGGTGAAAGGCTGATACCCGCTTCGGCAATGACCCTGAGCTGAGTCTCGGGCGATGCATTTTTCATAACATCGTGCAACAAGCCTGCCGTGTATGCTTTGTCGGCATCATAACCGTACTTTACGGCAAGATACCGTGCACTTTCTGCAACATTCAGACTGTGCTGAAACCTTTTTAACTCAAGTTCAGCTCCTATGAGCTCAATGATTTTTTCATCAGTCCAGCCGTTCAAAGGTACAGCTCCTTTTCTTTTATGTATGCAAGCACCTGCGAATCCACAAGTCCCTCAATTGATTCACCGTTTTTCACCTTTTCGCGGATTTCGGACGAGCTGAGTTCAATCGGCTCAAAATCGCAGACGATGAATCTGTCTTTCTGTGTGGGGAAATGTTCGTTTATATAGTTCCCCAAAGCTTCTTCGTCAATTCCGCCGTTTCGTGTTACGGCACAGATTCTGACTTTTTCAAGAATCACATCAGGATTTCTCCACGAGTGAAATGACAGAAGCATATCCGAACCGAGCATAAAAATCAGCTCGTCATCGGGGTATTGTTCACGCAGAAGAGTTACGGTCTCGAAGGTGTAACTCTTGCCGCCGCGTACAATTTCCATATCACTGACCTCTACCCCACTGTCATCGCAGAAAAGAATGTTCAGCATATTCAGCCTGTCTTCTTCTGAAGTGTCTGTTTTCTTCTGCTTGTGCGGTGGGGAAGCAGTCGGTATTATTATAAGTTTGTCGAGTGAAAGTCTTGCCTTCAACTCGTCGGCATATTTTTTATGCCCTGCGTGTGGCGGATCAAACGTACCGCCGAAAATTCCGATACGCATTATCTGATGTTAACCTTCTTGTTCATAACATAGTGTGTTGCAAAGAAGAACGCTATGCCGAAAACAAGTGAAATCAGAACTGTTGTCATATTAATGAATGACGCACCTGCGTCTACCTGAAGGTAGTCTGTTACAAGTCTGATTGAATCACCCGTTACAGAGAAACCGAGATTTAATTCATCAGAAATAAGTGTAGAAATGCTTTCTGCAATATAAATGATACCCATTGAGAAAACGATTGTCCAGAGAAGATATCTCTTCTGGAAAAATCTTGTGTTTGCAAGGCTGATTGCGAAGTAAACCTCGATTGAAAGCACTGCAAAGCGCATAAAGAAAGAAATGAGAGAAATAACGATTGTAGCAACAAGAGTTGCAACTGACTTGCCGCCGAGAAGAAGCGGAAGCATTGATTCAATCATCGCATAGCTTTCCTCACCGATGTAGTCATCCTTGATAACAAAGTACATTATAGCCATTGTGCCCATAAGACATACAAAAGCTGCGATGTACCAGATTGTTGATACGATTACCTTTGATGCAAGAAGTGAAACACTCTTGACAGGAAGCGTGAAGCTGAGGTAACCCTGGTCACCGTAAAGTGACTTCTGGAAGTTTGTAACCATAACAACTGTTGTAAGGATGAAGTTGCAGGATGCGATAATCATAAGGACCATCATACCGAGCACCTGTCCAGTTGTTGCTGCTTCGGATGCATCTCTGCCGATATAATATGAACCGAGGATGTACGCCATGATGATGGCCACAACTGCGTAAAGCACACCCATAAGTCTGCCTGTCGCAATGAATTCGTGCTTTAAAAGCTTAGCCAACATAGCTGAACACCTCCCTGAACAAATCTTCAACGCTCTTGCCTGTTGCCGTAATCTTTTCAACATCCGTGTTGACAACAAGGTCGCCACCCTTAACCATAAGTACACGGTCAAGGACACGCTCGATGTCATAGATGAGGTGTGTTGACAAAAGGATTGTGGAATTTTCCGAGTGATTTTTCATAATCGTGTCAAGGATAAATTCTCTTGAAACAAGGTCAACACCGCCGAGGGGCTCGTCGAGAACGTAAAGGTCTGCCTTACGGCACATTACGAGGATAAGCTGAAGCTTTTCCTGCTGACCCTTTGACATTGTTTTGATTTTCTGCTTTAAGTCAAGGTTAAAGGTCTGTGCCATTCTGAGAGCTTTTTCCTTGTCAAAATTCTTGTAGAAATCTGCCATATAGCTGATAGCGTGCTTCGGTGTCATCCACGGAGCAAGGTAATTCTTTTCGGGCAAATAAGCAACAATTGCCTTTGACTCCACACCGGGAGCCTTGCCGTTGATACGGATATCGCCCTGATAGTCGTTGATAAGACCGACAATAGACTTGATCATAGATGTTTTACCGCAGCCGTTAGGACCGAGGAGTCCGACGATTTTACCTGCAGGCAAATCAAACGAAACTCCGTTAAGCACCTGATGAGAGCCGTAGCTTTTTTTCAGATTTCTGACTTTTAATAAAGTCTCACTCATTTATTTTTCCTCCAAACCGAATACTCGGGATATTAATCTTCTGCCATTCTTGCTTCTTTGATCATCTCGTCCGTAATCTTTGATTCGCCGTGCTTAACAAAGAGAAGGAAGAAGATTGCGACTGCAAACGTAACGGGGCTGTAATAGAACAACGACATATACGTTCCTGCAAACATTCGGATGAAACCATAGATAATCGGAGAAGCAATCTGTGCAGAGAAAGTTGCTGTGTAATAATAACCTGTGAATGTTCCGACCTTTTCAACACCACCGATGTCAAGAACGAGCGGAAGAGTGTTAACTGTGATGAACATATTTGCTGCACCACCAAGGATAAGAACGGGATAAATAAGAACGCGGAGAATCTTTGTGATATTTGCAACTGCGTCGGAAACTGCCTTGATTGCAGTACCGAATGTTGCGTTTTCTGTTTCAAGTATATTGTCTGAAACTGCGATAACTGCCTTTTCGATATCTGCACCTGAGTTTTCTGCAAAGTACTTGTCAAACTCTGCGTAGTACTTGTATTCGTCAAGAGCCTTGCCTTCTTCAAGAGCAATTCTGTACTCAATGAAGCCATCCATATCAAGAACTTCTGCTTCTGTAAGCTCTCTGCCCTCTTCTTTTGCAAGGTCACTTACCTTAGAATTGTATTCATTAATCTGGTCGTGAACTGCGATGTATGAGTTGTTAACCTCAACATAATTCTTGATTGAAAGGTCCTGACCGCCGAGCATTACAAGGAACACTGCGAAGAACACGATGAACGCTGTGAGGAAAACAGAAATACCTGCAAGGATAGTCTTTTTTCTGCCGAACTTCTTGCCGAACTTACCTGCCGGGATAGCAGCAGCACCTGAGCATACTGCGAAGAGAAGCATGATGAATGTTGCCTCGGAGGTAATCATATGAAGGATTTCCTGAGCAAAAAGTGAGAAGAATGTTGTGATTGCGTTTGTACCGCAGAAAAGGAAGAACAAGCAGCCGAGCATAAAGAGAAGACTCTTTCTTTCGCCCTTTGAAAGCTTTTCTGCCTTGAGAGCAGCCTTATGTGCCTTTGCTGCTTCTTTTTCAGCCTTTCTTCTTGCCTTTTCGTCAGCATACTGATTTGCTTCGCCCTTGAGTCTGATGCTTGTGTCTTCTTCCTTAACAAAGAAGAGAAGAACGAGCATACCGATAATCATAACGATTGAACCGATAGCAAAAACGTACGGGAAAGAAAGTGTTTCGTTAGCCTTGATTTCTGCCTTTGTATAACCGGCAAAAATTGTACAGAGTGCAATACCGAGTGTACCTGCAACCATACCTACTGCTGAACCGATCCCGCCCATAAGGTTGATAACTGCGTTACCTTCGGAACGAAGCTGCGGCGGTGTGAGGTCGGGCATAAGTGCAACAACGGGTGCACGCCATAATGACATTGAAAAAACAAAAAGAATAACCACGAACATTGTAAGCGGAAGTCGTGCTTCACCCTGAACATTCAGAGCAACAATCGGGATAAGCGTAAAGAGAACTGCGGAAATCGGAGCACAAGCCACAATAAACGGACGGCGCTTACCGAGCTTTGAATGGCAATTATCCGAAAGCTTGCCAAATGTCGGCTGGAAGATAACACCAAAGATGTTGTCGAAAGTCATAATTATACCAATGAACAACGGAACAAGCGTAAAACCTCCACCGAGTGAAACTGTGCTTTCGCCCTGTGCCTCTGCAAACTGACCAATCCAAGGGATAGCCTTACCGATTGCCTCACTCCAACGGGCAATCATATCGCTTTCAGAAAGAATCTTGTTAAGAATCTTTGTGATGTACGGGTCATAAACTGCCCACGCGATTGAAGTTGCAAGGAAACCAAAACCTGTAAGTATGGTTTTCTTGTAATCAAGCTTCATTTTTTCAGCCATAAAAACAATCCTTTCAATACAATTTGTGATAATTCACAATTGATTAATTCGCTAACTACAGTCTTACGGATCTGCTTCTTGCTCTTCGCAACGCACACAATCCCATTTAACCGATAGTTACTCTGTATTATACCACTTTTGTCAGAGTTTGCAAATGATTTTATAGTTATTTTTATCAAAATATTAAAAATATTTCGGATTGTCGCTTGTATGGAATGATAATTACATTTTTTTACAGAGATATAGATGCAATGCAAAATATCTGTAAACAAAAATGCCGACGGAGTCCGTCGGCAAAAAGAAAAAGCCGTTGGGGTTGCCCCCAACGGCCGAAAAAGTTCAAACTGATCAGATGTTTGAGAATTCAAACTCAGCGAATACACCGTTGTTGATGTCATAGATAGTCCATGTCTCGCAAAGACCTACCATTGAAAGAACGCTGTTGTTGCCGAGACCAATTTCAAGGATGCCGTAAAGCTTAGCATAACCTGAAATTGTGATTTCGCCTTCAACGTCCATACCTGCTGCTACTTCAGCGAGGTAGTCAACGGGAACTGCGTATGTTGACTGGATAACTTTACCGTCAGCATCAACAAACTTAGCGTGTGCCTCTACATAAGCACCGATACCGCCCCAAACTTCAACGTCGATTACTGTGTATCCGAAGAGACCAAGACCAAGGCCAAGACCGAGCTTGAGCTCGAATGAGCCGTAGATATCAACCTTACGGTCGATAACGTTAACGTCGTCTACCTTGCTTACTTTGTTGTTGATAACTGAAATGCCGTGGAATTCTTCTGATACAACAGTGATTGTCATTCTGCCGTTAACATTGATGTTAAGCATAATGTCAAAGTTGATTGTAAGAGGAGTTGTACCAAGAGGAACAACTACTGTGAAGAGCTTGATAGCTGATGTATCAAACTCGCTGAGGATATACTCGTTAACGAGCTGCTCAAACTTATTCTTACCTTCAAGCTTCTCGCCTGTTGTCTCAACTACCTCGCCGAACTCTTCATAATAAGAACCAGCAAGTGTTGTCTTGTCAACGAGGTCATACTCTGCGTTGAGGTAAGCTTCGTTGATGTTGAGCTGCTTGATGTTCATGTCAGCCTTAGCATCAACTGAAAGGTTTGTAAGAGAGTATTCCTTCTTGAGTGTAACACCGTCAACGATTGATGTAGCAACGCTGAAGTCAAGACCTGTCTTTGTAACCTTAGCGTCGATATCGAAATCACCGACTGAGAAGCTGATGTTACCGATTGTAAGAAGAATACCATGAATGATGTCGTCGATCTGCTCTTTTGAGAGACCTTCTGTGTCGAAGTAACCGTCGCTGATAACTTCGCCGTTACCGTCGAGGAGCATTGCTGTACCGAAGTTAACATCTGTTGAACCTTCGTAGTCAATTTTCTCGATAACTTCGTCAATAGCTACTTCTGAGTTTGTAACGATCTTCTGACCGTCTACGATTTCTACAGACTCTGCCTTGTAAGCAGCACCTGTAACGATAGCATCTGACTGCTCAAGAACGTAGATGTCGCCCTCTTCAATATCTGAAGCAGCGTCAAGAACGATAGCGTCGTCTGCTACTGAGTAAGTATCAACTGTCTTAACACCGTCAACGAGTTCAAGATCTTCAAGAACGTCGCCGGGGATGAAGCGAAGACCTGCAGCTACTGCGATAGCAGCTGTGATGTCGTTCACTGACATAGCAGCAGTACTTACTGTTCCGTCTTCTTCAACGGGGATGATGCCATTAATAACAGCTGTGGAAACCTTTGAAATGTTCTTGAAATCGTCTGCGTTAGCAATTTCTGCTGACTCGTCGATTTCAACGCCTGAAGCATTTACAAGAACAGTTGCAACGAATTCTGTGTCAACGGGCTTGAAAACATCGATATAGAAGTAATCAACGAGAACGTCATATTCTGCAGCTGCAGCAACAGCTTCATAATACTCGTCGCCGGGCTTAACACCAAAGTATGTTTCTTCAGTGTCCTGCACCTGATAACCGAATGCTTCACCCACGTATGCCAAAAACTCGCCTGTTTCCATTGTCTCTGTACCCGGCCATACGAAGCCCGGGAAGATGCTTGTCATAATGGTCATGATGATTGACAAGATGAATGAAATGATCTTTGTGGCCATAACAATTCCTCCTAAAATAATATTTGAGGTCCACGTTTCCTTTTGTCCTGAAAGTGGTATAACGTTAGTACCGCTTTTTTGGTTAAGTAGTCCGAAGAAAACAACAAGCGGAAACTCTTCTCCTCGTATGCAATTATAATATAATTACTCCAAATTTTCAATAAAAATTCTACACATTTAAGCCATTTTGGCAAAAATTAACGTTTTGCACAACATATTGTGCCATAAGTGTCGGATAAACCGACTGTGTTTGTGCAACTTGACAAAAATCGCTTTTCCTGTATGCAAACGAGAATGAATAATTCATTTTGTTAACTTTTTGTCACAGTAAAAAACGGCTTTAATACTATAATAAACAAAAAACGGCAGCCGTGTTACCGACTGCCGAATTTGTTTGTTTTAAGGAATTATTCCTCTGTGCCGTAAAGCTTTGCGAGTCTCTCAAGGTGAGCATAACGATCCTTAGCGTCTGCTTCAGCCTTTGCGAAGAGTTCTTCAGCTCTTTCGGGGAAGGAACGTGTAAGAGATGCATAACGAGCCTCGTTGAGGAGGAATGCACGGTAGCCCTCTGTTGCAGGTGCCTTTGAATCCATTGAGAACGGATTCTTGCCCTCTGCCTTGAGTGCCGGGTTGTAGCGGAACATGTTCCAGTAACCGCAGTCAACAGCCTTCTTCATTTCTGCCTGGCAGTTAACCATACCACCCTTGATTGAGTGCATTTCACAAGGAGCGTAACCGATGATGATTGACGGTCCCGGATATGCTTCTGCTTCCATGATTGCCTTGAGTGTCTGGTTCATGTCAGCACCCATAGCGATCTGTGCAACGTAAACGTAACCGTATGACATTGCGATTTCTGCAAGGCTCTTCTTAGCGATTGCCTTACCTGCTGCTGCGAACTGTGCAACCTGACCTACCTGTGAAGCCTTTGATGCCTGTCCGCCTGTATTTGAGTAAACCTCTGTATCGAATACCATGATGTTTACATCGTCGCCTGATGCGAGAACGTGGTCAACACCGCCGAAGCCGATGTCGTATGCCCAACCGTCACCACCGAAGATCCAAACTGATTTCTTTGAGAGGTATTCTTTCTGTGCAAGGATTTCCTTAGAGCAATCGCAGCCGCACTTCTCGAGTTCAGCTACAAGAGCTTCTGTTGCAGCACCGTTCTTTGAACCGTCCTGAACTGTTGCAAGGTAGCCTTCGCAAGCTGCCTTGAGCTCTGCTGTTGCATTTTCGCACTCTGCAGCAGCCTTAACCTTTTCGATGAGGCTGTTACGGATAGCGTTCTGGCCGAGGTACATACCGTAACCGTGCTCAGCGTTATCCTCGAAGAGTGAGTTAGCCCAAGCAGGACCGTGGCCGTTCTTGTCTGTTGTGTACGGTGATGTAGCTGCCGGACCACCCCAGATTGATGAACAACCTGTTGCGTTAGAGATGTACATTCTGTCACCGAAGAGCTGTGTGATGAGACGAGCATAAGCTGTTTCAGCACAACCTGCGCATGAGCCTGAGAACTCAAGCAACGGCTTCTTGTACTGGCTGGAGATAACAGTCATCTTCTCTGTTGTCTCTGCCTTCTCTGTAACGTTAGCTACACAGTAGTCAAATGCTGCCTGCTGTGCATCCTGGCTCTCACGAGATACCATAACGAGTGAATTTGTCGGACAAACGCCTACGCAGACGCCGCAACCCATACAATCCATCGGAGATACTGCAAGAGTATAAGTGTAATTTGTCTTAACGATCGGCTTCGGTGACTTCTTCATTACGTCAGGAGCTGCTGCAACCTCTTCCTCTGTAAGAGCGAAAGGTCTGATTGTAGCATGCGGACATACATAAGCACACTTGTTACACTTTGCGCAAGTTTCTGCATTCCACTCGGGAACCATAACTGCAACGCCGCGCTTCTCATATGCTGATGCACCCTGCTCGAATGTACCGTCAGCGTGATCCATAAAGTCTGAAACTGAAAGGCTGTAACCATCCATTCGGCCAACCGGCTTCATGACGCCGTCAACCATCTTTGTGAGCTTTGCAGGACCTTCTGTCTTTGATTCAACAGCGGCGTCTGTTGCGTTTGCCCACTCTGCGGGAACGTCGATTTCTACGAATGCAGAAACACCTGCATCGATAGCATCCCAGTTGCACTTAACAACGTCGTCACCCTTCTTAGCGTATGACTTCTTAGCAGCTGCCTTCATGTAGTCAACAGCTTCCTCGATAGGCATAACCTTTGCAAGAGCAAAGAATGCAGCCTGAAGGATTGTGTTAGTTCTCTTACCCATACCAACCTTCTGAGCGAGGTCGATAGCGTTAACTGTGTAGAGCTTGATGTTGTTCTTTGCGATGTACTGCTTTGTTTCAGCATTCATCTTCTCTGCAAGCTCTGCAGCATCCCACTGGCAGTTGATAAGGAATGTGCCGCCCGGCTTAACGTCGTTAACCATCTTGAAGCCCTTCTCGATGTATGAGGGGTTATGACAAGCAACGAAGTCTGCCTTGTTTACATAGTAGGGGCTCTTGATGGGTTTGTCACCGAAACGAAGGTGAGAAACTGTGATACCGCCTGTCTTCTTTGAGTCATACTGGAAGTATGCCTGTACGAACTTATCAGTGTGGTCACCGATAATCTTGATTGAGTTCTTGTTAGCACCAACTGTACCGTCACCGCCGAGACCCCAGAACTTACACTCGATTGTGCCTTCTGCAGCTGTGTTCGGAGCTTCCTTCTCTTCAAGTGAGAGGTAAGTAACGTCGTCGTTGATACCGATTGTGAAGTGTGCCTTCGGAGCATCCTTTGCAAGCTCGTCGAAGATAGCGAAGATGCTTGCCGGAGGAGTATCCTTTGAACCGAGACCGTAACGGCCGCCGATTACCTGGATGCCTGTCTTACCTGTTGCTGCAAGAGCTGCGATAGCGTCGAGGTAGAGAGGCTCACCGATTGAACCGGGCTCCTTTGTTCTGTCAAGAACAGCGAGCTTCTTACATGTTGCAGGAATAGCCTCTGCAAACTTCTCAACTGAGAAAGGTCTGTAAAGACGAACCTTGATAAGACCAACCTTCTCACCCTTAGCAAGGAGGTAGTCGATAACTTCTTCTGCAACGTCACAGATTGAACCCATAGCAACGATTACGTTCTC
>JAZROM010000011.1:0-11589 GCA_045648745.1 Acutalibacteraceae bacterium
CGCAAAGGAAAAGGAAGCTGCACAGGCTCTTATCCAGTCAGGATGTAAGGTTATCAGCCAGCATGCTGACTCTGAGGGTGCACCGAAGGCTTGCGAAGAGAACGGTATTCCTACCGTTGCTTATAACATCAACACAGCATCAATCGGCCCGAACACAGCTCTTATTTCTTCCAAAATTTCTTGGGAACCCTATATGAAGCTGATGATCGAGTCAGTTATGAACGGCAAGGAAATTCCTGTTGATTACACAGGTACTCTTGCTACAGGTTCAGTTCAGCTTACAGAGCTCAACGAAAAGGTTGCAGCAGAGGGCACAAAGGAAGCTCTTGAGGATGCAATGAATAAGCTCAAGAACGGCGAAATCCATGTATTCGACACATCAAAATTTACAGTAGGCGGTAAGGCTCTTGACGAGAATACTCTTGCTGATGTTATTCCTGACGAAAAGTATGAGGCTGATACAAAGGTTGTTTCTGACGGTTATTACCACGAGTCAGAGTACCGTTCAGCTCCGTACTTCTTCATGCAGATCGACGGTATCACAGGTGTTATTCCCGAATAATTCCTGAATTGTTCTTTTAAATTTAAAGGGCGAGGCACTTATCTGTCTCGCCCGATAATCTTTTTCAGTTACTAAAAATGATTATAATTTTTATAACTGTTTTTAATAATTGAATTCCTTTGAGGAGGTTATTATGGCTAATAAACCTATAGCAATTGAATTGAAAAAAATCTGCAAATCCTTTGGCAAGGTTGTAGCAAATAAGGATGTTGACCTTTCCGTTTATGAGGGCGAGATTCTTTCCATTCTCGGTGAAAACGGTAGCGGTAAAACAACGCTTATGAATATGATTTCGGGCATTTATTACCCCGACAGCGGACATATTTATGTCAAGGGCAAGGAAGTAAGCATTCAGTCTCCGAACGATGCTTTTGCTTTAAGAATAGGTATGATTCATCAGCATTTCAAGCTTGTTGATCTTTTTACTGCAGCAGAAAATATTGCACTCGGAATCAACGACGGCAAGAAATTTGACCTTAAGCGCATTTCAGCAGACATTGAAGAAATCAACCGTAAGTACGGTTTTAATATCGACCTTAAAAAGAAAATATACGAAATGTCTGTTTCGGAAAAGCAGACAGTTGAAATCGTAAAGGTACTTTACCGCGGTGCGGATATCCTTATTCTTGATGAACCCACTGCTGTTCTTACACCGCAGGAAACACAGCGTCTTTTCGGTATCCTTCGCAAAATGCGTGAGGACGGCAAGGCTGTTGTTATCATAACGCATAAGCTTCATGAGGTTCTGTCTATTTCAGACAGAGTTTCCGTTCTGCGTAAGGGCGAATACGTTGGCACAATCAATACTGCCGATGCCGATGAACCAACCCTTACAGAAATGATGGTTGGCAAGAAAATCAGTCTGGATATTGACCGTTCAGAACCGAATAACCCCGAAGACAGACTCGTTGTAAAGAATATCAACTGTACAAACCGTGAGGGCGTCAAACTTCTCAATGATGTATCATTTACGGCACGTTCCGGTGAAATTCTCGGTATCGCAGGTATCTCTGGCAGCGGTCAGCGTGAGCTTCTTGAAGCAATTGCAGGTCTGCAGAAGCTTGATAGCGGTTCAATCATTTATCACAACACACAGACAGGTAAGGAGGATAATCTTCGCGATAAGACTCCTATACAGATCCGTGAACTCGGTATCCGTCTTTCTTTTGTTCCTGAGGACAGACTCGGTATGGGACTTGTCGGAAACATGGATATTGTTGACAATATGATGCTCCGAAGCTATAAAAAGGGTAAGTCGGTATTCCTTCAGAAAAAAGAGCCGAAAACTCTTGCAGAAAATATTATCAGAGACCTTGAGGTTGTTACTCCTTCAGCATCCACTCCCGTTCGACGTCTTTCGGGCGGTAATGTTCAGAAGGTTCTTGTAGGACGTGAAATTGCCGCTTCTCCGACTGTTCTTATGGCGGCTTATCCCGTAAGAGGTCTTGATATCAACTCTTCTTATCTGATATACAATCTTCTAAATCAGCAGAAAGAAAAGGGTGTAGCCGTAATCTTTGTCGGTGAAGACCTTGACGTGCTCATTGATCTTTGTGACAGAATTATGGTAATCGGTGGCGGTCAGGTTAACGGAATAGTTGATGCTCGTACAACCACTAAGGAAGAAATAGGACTGATGATGGTAAAATCAAAGGGAGGTAACGCTGATGAATAATGTTAAAAAGCGCAGAGAACCACTCGTACGCGTAAGCAAGCGTGACGTTCCCGTATGGTGGAAAACACTTATCATAAGAGTTGTTGCAATTGCTTTTGCTCTTGTTGCCTGTGCAGGTCTTATTGTTATTGTTTCTGATTATAATCCGATCGATGTTTTCAAGACGATGATTGAAGGTAATTTCGGCACGGAACGTAAAATCTGGAATCTTCTTCAGAATACAGCAATCCTTTTGTGTATCTCACTTGCCGTAACGCCTGCCTTCAAGATGAAATTCTGGAACCTCGGTGCAGAGGGACAAGCACTTGTCGGTGCACTTTCCACTGCAGCTTGTATGATTTATCTTGGCGGCAAACTTCCGCAGGTTCCGCTTATTCTTCTTATGCTTGTTGTCAGTGTAATTTCAGGTATGATCTGGGCGGTTATTCCTGCAATATTCAAAGCAAAGTTCAATACAAACGAGTCACTTTTTACTCTTATGATGAACTATGTTGCTACACAGCTTGTACTTTACTGTATCACTTTCTGGGAAAATCCGAAGGGTTCAAATACAGTCGGTACAATCAATCCTGCTACGGAAAGCGGATGGCTTCCAGCACTTTTTGATCAGAAATATCTTCTGAATATACTCATCGTAACAGTAATTACAGTTGTGATGTATATTTATCTTAAGTACAGTAAGCACGGTTACGAGATTTCCGTTGTCGGTGAAAGTGAAAACACTGCACGCTACATCGGAATCAATGTTAAAAAAGTTATTATCCGTACAGTTCTTGTTTCAGGTGCGGTATGTGGTATAACAGGTTTCCTTCTTGTTTCAGGTACTCACCACACAATCACTGCAGAAGCTGTCGGAGGTCAGGGCTTTACCGCAATTATGGTTTCCTGGCTTGCAAAGTTCAATCCGTTCATTATGGCAGGTGTTTCGTTCCTTATCACTTTCCTTGAAAGAGGTGCAGGTGAACTCGCAACAATTCTTCGTCTTAATCAGAGCGTTGCTGAGATTATGACAGGTATCATTCTTTTCTTCATTATCGGCAGCGAGTTTTTCATTAACTATAAAGTCAATTTCCGCAAGAGCAAGAAGGAGGGTAATAAATGATTACTACAATCGCACTTTTCTTAAAGCAGGCAATCATTCAGGGTATCCCGCTTCTTTACGGCTCAACGGGTGAAATTATCACCGAAAAGTCAGGTAACCTCAATCTCGGTATTCCGGGTATTATGTATATCGGTGGCATTTCGGGTATCATCGGTGGCTATCTTTACGAGTTTTCGGGAGCTGAACTCAACCCCGTGCTTCTGATACTCATTCCCTTACTGTCATCACTTTTAGGCTCAGTTATAATGTCACTTATCTACTGTGTACTTACTGTTACACTCAAAGCTAACCAGAATGTTACAGGTCTCGCACTTACAACTTTCGGTGTCGGTATGGGTAACTTCTTCGGCGGTTCACTTTCATCTATCCTCGGTGAAGGCGGTACAATCTCACTTATCGAAACAGGTAAGGCATACAAGCAGACACTTCCGTTCGCGGATGATCTCGGTCTTTTTGGTGAAACCTTCCTTTCTTTCGGTTTTCTTGCTTACCTTTCAATCATAATTGCAATCCTTGCATCGGTTTTTCTTACCAGAACACGCAGAGGTATGAATCTTCGTGCAGTTGGTGAAAACCCTGCAACTGCTGATGCTGCAGGTATCAACGTTACTGCTAACAAATACATTGCAACCTGCGTCGGCGGTGCCATTGCAGGTCTCGGCGGTCTTTACTTCGTAATGGACTATGTCGGCGGTGCGTGGACAAACAACGGCTTTGGTGACAGAGGATGGCTTGCGATTGCGCTTGTTATCTTCGCACTCTGGAGACCGCATACAAGCATCCTCGGCTCTATTCTTTTCGGCGGTCTTTATATTGTTTACCTTTATATTCCTGACCTCAGCCGAAGCTCACAGGAAATCTTCAAAATGCTTCCGTACCTTGTAACAATCGTTGTTCTTATCGTTACAAGTGTCCGTAAAAAAAGAGAGCATCAGCCTCCCCAGAGTCTCGGTCTCTCGTATTTCAGAGAAGAAAGATAAAAAATATCAAGGAACTGATTTTCGGTTCCTTGATTTCTTTTTGTATTCTGCTATAATAAATTCAGTAAATGCAAAGGAGTGCCTGATATGACAGTAAAAGAACGTCTTGAAAAATTAAATGTTCCGTCTCCGCTCGAAATTACGGGAAAAAGAGCTACAACCGTCGAAGAATGGGAGAAAATAAGACCTCTTGTCAGAGAAATGATGTATAAGTGCGAATACGGCTATATACCCGAAAAGCCCGAAAGTGTATCTTTTAAAGTTGTTGATACAGATGAGCGCTTCTGTGCAGGTAAGGGGATGCGAGAGGATATTGAAATTACCGCACGCATAAACGGTGAGGACTTCACTTTCCCGATAACTTATGTTTATCCTACAAAGGGCGAAAAGTATAAAACCTTTGTCTGTATCAATTTCCGTCCCGATGTACCTGACAAATATATCCCGACAGAAGAGATTATCGACAACTGCTTTGCTATTGCGTCTTTCTGCTATGAAGATGTAACAAGTGACGACAATGATTTTACAAACGGACTTGCAGGAGTTGTTTATAAGAACCAAAAACGCTCACTCTATTCACCGGGTAAAATCGCAATGTGGGCGTGGGCAGCAATGAGGGTTATGGACTTCCTTGAAACAAGGCAAGAGGTTGACCTTGATTGTGTAACAGTCTGCGGACACTCAAGACTCGGAAAAACTGCACTTTTGACAGGCATTTCCGATGAGCGTTTTGCCTGTGTTCACTCCAACTGTGCAGGTTGCAGCGGTGACTCAATCAACCGCGGAAAGCAGGACGGAACGGAAAAGATCGGAGATATTATCCGTAATTTTGAATTCTGGTTCTGCGAGAATTATAAAAACTATGTCGGTAAGGATGAAGAGACCGAATTTGAACAGCACTTTATGCATTCACTTATCGCACCCCGTCCCGTGCATATAGCATCGGCAGAGCTTGATGTCTGGGCAGGACCTGAAGTGCAGTTTCTTTGCTGTGCAGCCTCATCCGAGGTTTATGAACTTTACGGCAAAAAAGGCTTTGTCTATGAAGAGGACGACTATCTCAACTGCGGTAAAATGTTAAATGACGGAAGTATAGGACTATACTTCCGCCACGGCAAACATTATTTTGCCCGCGACGACTGGCACGGACTGATTGATTTTATCAACAAGCAGTTTTAATTATCAAGAAACTCCGCAAGATTATCGCCTTTAAGCCCCAACGAGCAGCCGACAATGGTCTTGACATAAGCCATTTCATTTGTCAGACCGCTTACGGCTATACAACCGCTTTTCAGCGCTTCGCTTGTTGTTACATAAGAATACGATTTTTTATCACAAGGTGTAAGTATAACGCTTACACCTTCTTTTTTGCATTTTTCGGCAAACTTTGCAAATGAACTCTTACCGCCCTCGACACACACGGTTTCAGAATGGTAAGTTGTATGTACCACAGCCGAAACGCTGTCAAGGTTATAGCAGTCATAATTCATACCTACTACGGGATTGATATACAGAACACCCGAAGTCAGTTTGTCGATTTTACTTAAAAGACCGTTGCAGTGCCGGAACTCTTTACCATCAAGCTTTGCATTATCCGCAGACTCAACAAGCATAGCATCTCTGCTGTAAAAATCGTTACTGTAATTCGCACACTGAAGCAGATTATCACCGTAATGCACATAAGTCTTCCCGTCAGAATTCTGATAAACAGCATAAACATTAGGCTTGATACCGTTCATAATAAGCTCAACTGCAGTCCTGAAATTGACGTTGGCGTTAGTACCCATAAAGTCAACGGGGGAGTGGCTTGAAACAAGACAAACAGGTAATCCCTTTTCACTCATCACAAGTGACAAAAGACAAGCTGTATAAGCGAACGTGTCTGTGCCGTGAAGAATAATGATGCCATTGTAATCTTCACTTTTAACTTTCTTTAATTCGCCAAGCAGAATATTCCACTTCTCAACAGTCATATTTTCACTCAGAGTATCAATCGGCATCAGCGTGTCAATCCTGACATCCTTAAAAGGGGAGTCACTTTCTCTGAATTTTGAAACAATCTTATATTTTGCGTTTTCTGTATCAATCTCACGCTTACCGTCATCGTTAACAACAGAACAAATTGTACCGCCCGTGAGGATTAAAAGTATATTTTTCATAGCCGTATCCTTTAATATTGATTCTATTACAATTATACCATCCAATTTGCTAAAATCAATTGGATTGTGTGAAGATTAATTAATAATAGTTTTTTAAAATAAAAATGAACCTGTGTAATTTGTAAACAGATTCATTTTAATGTACGATATTCATTTGTAATTCCTAAAACATAATCGGCGGAAACATTGTAAAATTTACACAGTGTGACAAGATGATGCACGGGAATCTCTCTTAAACCGTTTTCGTATCTGCCGTATTGCTGCTGGGTGGTCATCAGTAGTTCTGCGATATCTGACTGTGTCAAGTCTTTATCTTCACGCAGGTCTTTGAGCCTTTGGAAATAAAACAAAATAATCAATCCTCTATGATATTTGATTATATTCTAAAACAAATCCTTTTGGATGTATTGGCTTTAAGTCCGATTGGGTTTATAATATGCTAAAACAAATCGAAATATTTGTTTGCTTTTGAAGATAAAAAGTATTCACAGCAAATCTTCACGTGGCGCTCAATCAGTCCCTGGACAGATAACAAAAAGGTTGTAAAATCCTGAGAACAATGCTATAATAAAAAGTACAGAAAGTGTAAGGGGAAGTTACACAGGGAACTGCCCCTATTATGCAAACTGTGCAGATAGTATATCGTAATGCTTAGCAGTTCTATATCAATTAAATTGGAGGAAAAACATATGAAAAAATTATTATCCTTAATGCTCACGCTCATTATGATTATGTCGGTTGTTCCGATGAATGCTTTTGCTGAAGAAGCATCACTGCAGGAAATTAACGGAGCAAACATATATTTTGACACAGACAAGCTTGTCGGAAAAACCAGAGAAGATTTGTTTGATATTATTTCCATTAATACACCGGGTCTTGAGCTTGATCGTGAAAATCTTAAAATTAACGGAACAACTCAATCCAATTGCGTATTTGAGTATGCAACTGTCTATACTGTAGGTTTTAAACTTTATCCTGCAGAAGGTTATACGCTTTCAAAAAACAGACCTGAGCTTCAGAGTGCAACGATTGTAGAAGGTCGTAAAAGTATAAGACCGAACGACCAGAATTCAGTTGCACCTACAGTTAACGTTCGCTATATTGAACCCGGCTGCGATGAAGAGTGTATATCTGTCAGTTTCCGATTCAGACCGACAGGTCCGATGAATGTTTTAAAACAAATCGATATCTCCTTCGATAATGCACTTAATGGTAAGACAACTGCTGATTATAAAAGCTTCATTTCATTTAATACTGATGGTGTTGAATTAGGAAATGAAAAATTCTGGGCATGTATAGGCTATCCTTCGGCACCCGGATGTGAATATGTAGACGTTTTTGAACCCGGTGAGACCTATTATTCAACCATCTATATCTATCCCAAGGATGGCTATGCTTTTTCAACTCAGACAAAGATAAATATTAATGGTTCTTCGGTAAGGGTTGATTCTTGTGAGTATGACTTTTCTGATAAATCAACAAATGATTGTTGTAATTATGTTAAAGTCCTTTTTCACTATACAGTTCCCGAGATTGAGCTTACATCTACTGAAAAATTCTTTAAGTCGATAAGTGATTTCTTCACCTCAATCTCAGATTTCTTCACCGAATTATTTGTGGATTTCTTTGCAGTTCTGAACGAATTATTTACTGGGTTTTAATAATTCTTAGAATAATAACTTGAATATTTCGCCAAGAACACCATATACTTTTTATTGAAAGTCCTGAAAAATTTATTGACATTTGATTATATTGTGATATAATTTCTATGTTAAAAGGTGAAATTTCTTTTGATCTGCGAAGACCCGACTTAAACGGAAAGTCTGAAAGAGAGAGTGCGTCATAGGCTGAAAGCGCACTTAAGATGAGTAGTAAGCACGGCAACACTTCGTTTGCTTAAATCCGAATACTAAAGAGCGGATACTTATTTTAAAGTATCAACACGGGTGGCACCGCGGGTTATTAATGTATACTCGTCCCGAGAATTATATTTTTATAATTCTCGGGACTTTTTGTTTTTATTTTGTTAAGACTATCAGCAATGGAGGTAGATAAAATGTATAGAACTCATCTTTGCAACGAAATCAGAGAAAAGCATATCGGCGAAGTTGTCGAGCTTGCAGGCTGGGTTGACGTTATCCGTGACCACGGTGGCGTTCTTTTCGTTGACCTTCGTGACTACACAGGTATCACACAGGTGGTTGTTCACGATGAGACACTTCTCAAAGGCATCGGTAAGGAGACTGTTATTTCCGTAAAGGGTACAGTCACAAAGCGTGACGAAAGCACGGTTAACCCGAAGATCGACACAGGTCTTGTTGAACTTGTAGCTGACACTCTCAAGGTGCTCGGTACTTGTACACGCGACCTTCCCTTCGAAATCGGCTCAAACGACACTAACGAGAACATCCGTCTTAAGCACAGATTCCTCGACCTGAGAAATCCTGCTCTTCATAACAACATTGTTCTTCGTTCAAACGTTATCCGTCATATGCGTAAGTTAATGGAAGAAAAGGGCTTCCTTGAGATGCAGACACCTATTCTTACTGCATCATCACCCGAGGGTGCTCGTGACTTCCTTGTTCCGAGCCGTAAGCATCCGGGCAAGTTCTACGCTCTTCCGCAGGCTCCTCAGCAGTTCAAGCAGCTTCTTATGGTTTCAGGCTTTGACCGCTACTTCCAGATTGCACCCTGTTTCCGTGACGAGGATGCCCGTGCTGACCGTTCACCCGGTGAATTCTATCAGCTCGACTTTGAAATGGCTTTCTCCACACAGGAGGAGGTTCTCAAGGTATGTGAAGACGTTGTAAGTGACGTATTCCGTACTTTCTCAGACAAATATATCACACCCACTCCGTTCAGATGCATCCCTTACAGAGAGGCTATGGCAAAGTACGGCTCAGATAAGCCTGACCTGCGTAACCCTCTTATCATCTGCGATCTTACTGATATGTTCAAGAGAGTCAAGTTCAAGCCTTTTATGAACAAGCAGGTAAGAGGTATCGTAGCTCCGTGTAAGAACGAGAGATGGTTCTTCGACAAGTCACTTGCTTTTGCTACAAAGCAGGCAAAGATGGCAGGTCTTGCTCACATCACACTTCTTGATGAAAAGAACTACGGCTTCAAGGATGACCCCATCAGCAAGGTTATGACAGCTGACGAAATGAAAGAAATCGTTGAACTCACAGGAGTTAAGGAAGGCGAAACAATCTTCTTTATCTGTGATAACGATTCAGATATTGCTGATAAGAACGCAGGCGTTGTCCGCACATGGCTCGGTAATGAGCTTGAGCTTATCAGAAAAGACCGTTTCGAATTCTGTTTCGTTGTTGACTTCCCGATGTACGAGCGTGACGAACCAACAGATAAGATTATCTTTACACATAACCCGCTCTCAATGCCTCAGGGCGGTCTCGAAGCACTCGAGACAATGGAGCCGACAGAAATCCTTGCATATCAGTACGACCTTGTATGTAACGGTATTGAGCTTGCATCAGGTGCTGTTCGTAACCACAGCCCCGAGATTATGAGAAAGGCATTTGAAATTGCAGGATATTCAGAGGATGAACTCGAAAAGCGTTTCAGTGCTCTTTACAATGCATTCCAGTTCGGTGCACCTCCGCACGCAGGTATGGCACCGGGTGTTGACCGTATCATTATGCTTCTTGCAGATACCGAAACAATCCGTGATGTTATTGCTTTCCCGCTTGACGGTCAGGCTCAGGATCAGATGCTCGGTGCTCCGAGTGAGGTTACAGAGCTTCAGCTCTACGAAGCAAACGTTTCAATCCGCGGTAAGGGTGGAGCAGAAATGCTCGGTTCTGATTCAGGTGAAGCAACTTATTCTTCTTCTAAGTCTTCAAAGACTCAGGAAGCTAAGGCTAATAAGTTCGAAAGCCTCGAATCAGTTAATGAATTGAGCTTCACTCAGGATGAGAAGAAAAAGATGAACAAAATCTTAGAGGATATGCTCAAAAAGGAAGCAGACCTCGCAAATACAGATACAGCAAACGTTGAGCCTATGGTATATGTAATGCCTATGACCAACATTATCCGCGAAGATAAGAGAAGTCAGCCGTTCTCACGTGAGGATTTACTTGCAGGCGCTCCGCAGAGCACAGAAGATAGCTGGCAGGTTCCCAGACTTGTAAAGTGAGGTGTTAAAAGTGGGATATTTTGTTAATTCAATCAATCCGTCAGGCAAGATTGCCGTTGACGATACAATCCTTGTAAAAGGCACTCCTGCAACAGCAGGTTCAAAAATGCTTGAGAATTTCACCCCGCTTTTCAGTGCCGAAACAGTCGAAAGACTTCAGCAGTCAGGCTATGAAATTGCAGGTAAGACAAATGTCGGTGAATTTGGTCTTGACCTTCTCGGCGAAACATCATTTTTCGGTGCTTGCGAAGAGGACGGAAAACTCGCAGGTGCAGCAGCTTCACTTGTTAAAAAAGGTGATGTAACAGCAGCACTTAACGTTGACCTCAACGGTGCGCCCCGCCGTGCAGCAGCACTTGCAGGTGTTGATTTCATCAAGCCGACATACGGTACTGTTTCACGTTACGGTGTTATTGCATGTGCTTGTTCAGGTGAACAGATTGGTGTTACTGCATCAGACGCAAAAACTGCAGCAGAAATTCTTTCAGTTATCGCAGGTCACGATTCAAAGGACGGCACAAGCCTTCCTCAGGAAAAATATGAATACTCAATCACAGATGCAAAGGGAATGAAGGTTGCTCTTGTTAAAGAACTTTATGACCTTGCTTCAGATGAAGTAAAGGCAACTCTCGATAAGTATGTTGCTTCACTCAGATCTCTCGGTGCAACTGTTGAAGTGATTTCTCTTGATATTGTAAATCAGGCACAGACTGCATGGCAGATTCTTATGTCAGCAGAAACAACAAACAACCTTTCACGCTTCGACGGTGTTAAATACGGTCACCGCGCAGCAGAGTATAAGAATATCGACGAGCTTTATGTAAAGAGCCGTACAGAGGGCTTCGGCTTCCTCACAAAGGCTACAATCATCTACGGTTCTGATGTACTTTCAAAGAGCAAGTATGACGCTTGCTATGATAAGTCACTTCGTATCCGCCGTGTTGTAACAGATAAG
>JAZROM010000012.1:0-95302 GCA_045648745.1 Acutalibacteraceae bacterium
CATTAAGTGTTGATATGAGTATACTTTAATTCGGAAAAGACAAAGAGGCTGTCTGCTGACAGCCTCTGAATCATCATGTGCATTAAACGGCACGTGTTACCTTACCTGAACGTAAGCAACGTGTGCAAGCATAAACCTTGCGCGGAGAACCGTTAACAACTGCCTTAACACGCTTAATGTTCGGCTTCCATGTTCTGTTTGAACGTCTGTGTGAGTGAGAAACCTGAATACCGAAAGCAACGCCTTTGCCGCAGAATTCGCATTTTGCCATAACTCGGCACCTCCTTTAAAATTACGAATATTAAACAACGTCCTGTATAATAACAGATATTTCAGAAAAAATCAACCTTTTTTCGCAACAAATTTAAAAAATATTTAGAAAAATACTATTGCATTTTCTATTTTGGTAATGTATAATACATTCATCGAACATTTGTACGGATATCGGAGGTATAATTATGGCAGATAAACAAAAGGCTTTGGAGACTGCAATTGCCCAGCTTGAAAAGCAGTACGGTAAGGGAACCGTTATGCGTCTGGGTCAGAACGCAGGTATGACTGTTGAAGCTATTTCAACAGGTTCACTCTCACTTGACGTTGCTACAGGTATCGGTGGTCTTCCAAAGGGCAGAATTGTAGAAATATACGGACCTGAATCATCAGGTAAAACAACTCTTGCACTCCACGCTGTTGCTGAAGCACAGAAGGCAGGCGGTGAGGCAGCTTTTATCGATGCCGAGCACGCACTTGATCCTGTTTATGCTGCAAACCTCGGTGTAGATGTTGATTCACTTCTTGTTGCTCAGCCTGATAACGGTGAGCAGGCACTCGAAATTGCAGAGGCACTTGTTCGTTCAGGTGCAATCGACATCGTTGTTGTCGACTCTGTTGCAGCCCTTGTTCCCCGTTCGGAAATTGAGGGTGAGATGGGTGATTCTCATGTAGGTCAGCACGCAAGACTTATGTCTCAGGCTCTCAGAAAGCTTGCGGGTGCAATCAATAAATCCAATACTATTATAATATTTATTAACCAGCTTCGTGAAAAAATCGGTGTTATGTACGGTAATCCCGAAACAACAACAGGCGGCCGTGCACTTAAGTTCTACGCTTCAATGCGTATGGATGTACGCCGTACCGAATCCATCAAGGGTGCAGGTAACGAGTTTATCGGCTCAAGAACACGAGTTAAAATTGTAAAGAACAAGGTTTCACCTCCGTTCAAAGAGGCTGAATTTGACATTATGTTCGGCGAAGGTATTTCAAAAGTCGGTGAGATTCTTGATATTGCTGTTATGCTCGATATCGTTAACAAGAGCGGTGCCTGGTTCTCTTACGGTGAAACAAGACTCGGTCAGGGCAGAGACAATGTCAAGGAACTTATCAAAAATGATCCCGAGCTTATGGCTGAACTCGAAAATAAAATCAGAGAGAATATGGATAAGCTTACAAATATGTCAAAGGCTTCTGCGAAGAAGGGGCTTAAAGCACCTGCAGCACCCGTTGCATCTGCAACACCTGCTGCTCCCTCTGCGCCCGTGACAAAGGCTTCTGCAAAGGCTAAGCTTGACATTGCGGTAGATGACTGATGAAAATTACTGCGAAACAAGGTAAAGGTACAAAAATTCATATACACATTGACTGTGAATACCTTTTAACCGTGGATGAGGATTTCTGGTTTTCAAGCGGTTATGTTTCGGGCGATGAAATCGACGACGGGGGACTCGCTGCCTTTAAAGAGGCGGCAGGCTCCCGCCTTGCTTTTAACAGCGCGATGTACAGTCTGGATATGCGTGATCACTCCGAAAAGGAGATAAGGCAGAAACTTTCTCGCAAATACGACGAGCAATCCGTTGACACTGCCGTTGAAAAGCTTCTTGATCTCGGACTGGTAAACGACCGCCGTTATGCAGAACTTCTTGCCCGTGAACTATTTGAAAGAAAAAAGTACGGCAAAAACCGTGTTAAAAGCGAACTTTTCCGTAAGGGAATCGCTTCTGATGTTATAAATGAAGTGCTTGACAGTTACGAAGAAGAAAATGAGCCCGATAATGTTCAAAGAATAGTTGATATTATCAGAAAAAAATATTATAATAAACTGATTGATGAAAAATCACGGCAGAAGGTTGTTGCCGCGCTATTGCGTCTCGGGTACTCTTTTTCGGATATCCGTCAGGCAATGAGTGAGTTTTCATCGGATGAATATTATGAGGAATTTTAAGGTGATACTATGGCTTATCAGATTGGTATGATTTCACTCGGTTGCCCTAAAAATCAGGTTGACGCCGAGCGTATGCTTGCGCTTATGGACGAAGCAGGTCACAGCATAGTTGATTATGTTGACGGTTGTGATGTGGTTATTATCAACACATGCGGTTTTATCGATGATGCAAAAAAGGAAGCAATTGAGAATATTCTCGATGTTGTCGAACTCAAAAACGAGGGTTTGGTACAGAAAATCATAGTTACAGGTTGTCTTGCACAGCGTCATAAGGAAGAAATTGCAAAAGAAATTCCCGAGGTGGATGCAGTTATCGGTATCGGTGCAGACGGTGATATCCTGAAAATCATTGATGAGGTAATGACCTCGGATTCACTTGTAGAAAAATTCCCTCCGCAGTCTGAATTACCGCTTGACGGTCAGCGTATTCTCACAACTCCCGAACACTGGGCATATTTGAAAATTGCTGACGGTTGTTCAAACAGATGTACTTACTGTACAATTCCGTCAATCCGCGGTGATATGAGAAGCCGTACAATGGAAAATATCTGTGACGAGGCAAAACAGCTTGCCGAAATCGGTGTTAAAGAAATCATCCTTATCGCACA
Organism: Acutalibacteraceae bacterium; assembly: GCA_045648745.1. GTDB lineage: Bacteria > Bacillota > Clostridia > Oscillospirales > Acutalibacteraceae > CAG-488. The sequence goes on from JAZROM010000012.1 coordinate 2,827, forward strand.
GGATACCACAAGCTACGGTCTTGATATTTATGGTGAGCTCAAACTTCCCGAGCTTCTCGACCGACTTTGCGAAATTGACGGCATAGAGTGGATAAGACTTCTTTACTGCTATCCCGACAAGATTACCGATGAGCTTATTGCAACAATCAAGTCTCAGGACAAGGTTGTCAATTATATCGATCTTCCTCTTCAGCATGCTAATGACAGAATCCTTAAGGCGATGAACCGCAGAGGAACAAGCGAGGAAATCAGAAACACAATTGCAAAGCTCCGCAAGGAAATTCCTGATGTTGTAATCCGCACTACATTTATCGTAGGTTTTCCGGGTGAAGACGAGGAAGCTTTCGAAGATCTTGCAGTCTTTGTCAACGAAATGGAGTTCGACCGTCTCGGCTGTTTCTCATTCTCTCCGCAGGAAGGCACACCTGCATACGATATGCCCGACCAGCTTGAAGATGATGTGAAACTTCGTCGCGGCGAAATCATTATGGGTGATCAGTACGCGATTGTTGAAGACAAAAACAATGCAAAAATCGGCAATACATACAAGACTATTGTTGAAGAATACGATGCATATTCAGACAGCTACGTCGGACGCACATATATGGATGCTCCTGAAATTGACGGACTTGTCAGATTTACCTGTTCTGATGATTTAGAGGTCGGAGATTTTGTTGATGTCAGGATATTTGATGTTGACGAATATGACTTACTCGGTGAGGTAGAAGAATGAATACTCCGAACAAAATAACAATTGCCAGAATGTTTATCACGCCCGTTTTTCTTGTGGTTTACTTTCTGAATATTCAACATAAGATGCTGATTTCGGCATTGATTTTTGCACTTGGTGCTATAACAGATGCAATCGACGGGCATCTTGCACGCAAACATAACATCGTGACCAATTTCGGCAAATTTCTTGATCCGATAGCAGATAAAATGCTTGTAACAGCGGCTTTTCTTGCACTTATGCAGGACGGACTTTGCAATATCTGGATTGTGATGCTTATGATTACCCGTGAGTTTGCAATCACGTCCGTCAGACTTATTGCCGCCGCACAGGGCGTTGTAATACCTGCAAATATCGGGGGCAAGATAAAAACAGTATTCCAGATGGTTTCACTTATTGTCATTATGCTTCTTGGTGAAATCAATGTGGTTTTATCCCTGAATATTCCCATGGAAATAGTTTCAAACATTTTACTCGCAATTACTGCGGCAATCTCGATAGTTTCAGGGCTGGTTTACCTTTCGGACAGTCGCAAAGTAATTGATTTCAAAAGTTAAGTGAGGTGTAGATATGGTCATTTCATCTGCAAAACTTATGAGAAGTGCAGCAAAGCAAGGCAATGCTGTTCCTGCTTTTAATATTGATAATCTTGAATCGGCAATGGCAGTTTCGGAAGTTATGCACGAAATGCGTCTTCCTGTAATCGTACAGATGATTCCCCGTACTCTCAATTACGGTGGTGTGGGCGTTTATCCTGCAATGATGCGTGAACTTATGTCAGACTGTCAGGTTGACTTCGCTCTGCACCTTGATCACGGCAGCAGCCTTTCTCTTGCCCAGAAATGTATTGCAAGCGGATTTTCATCCGTTATGTTCGACGGCAGTGCAATGAGTTTTGAGGACAATGTAAAATACACCAAAGAGGTTGCGGATTATGCGCTTCGTATGGATGTTTCTGTTGAGGGTGAACTCGGTACCATCGGCGGCAAAGAAGAAGGCGACACTGATATGGAGGCTTCTTACACAAAGGTAAGTGAAGCTGAAGAATTTGTACGTCGTACCAATGTCAGCACTCTTGCAATCGGTGTCGGTACTGCACACGGTGTTTATAAAGGTGAACCCAAAATCAACATTCAGCGTATAAAAGAAATTCACGAAGCAATTGAAACTCCACTTGTACTTCACGGTGCATCGGGCCTTTCGGACGAAGTACTGCGTGAGTGCATTTCGGCAGGTATCAGCAAGATAAACTTTGCAACCGAGCTTCGTCAGGCATACACAAACGGAATCAAGGCAGAGTTCCGAAAGGATCCCGAGGTCTTCGATCCGAAAATTTATATGCGTGGTGCGGTTGATGCAATCAAGGATGTTATCCGTGCGAAAATCAAAATCTGCTACGGCATTGAATAATAAAACAAGGCATCGCAATCGGTTGACTGCGATGCCTTAATTTTATCTCGGCTTATATTTGTTAATCATATCGTTCTTCATATCCCACAGCTTCTGTGACATATCAACGTAATAGTTGTGCGGATTTTCAAAACGCTTTACCTCATCCCAGAGAGTGTCTACCTGCTGGGCGCAGTAATTTCTTATGCTTTCAAGGTCGGGGTAGTTATAAACACACTTGCCTTTTTCAAAAAGAGGTATAAGAAGAGGACGGGCTGTGTAGTTTTTGACTGTCTTTCTCTTCCATGTAACATCGGGGTCGAAAAGCTCGTACGGCTGGGAATCGTCAACAATCTCACCGTCTACGGTAATAAGGTCTGCGATTGCCTTGCCTGTATCGTTGTCGTAGAGTCTGTAAAGATTTTTTGCACCGGGTGTTGTAACCTTAGCGACGTTTTCACTCAACTTGATTTTCGGCTTCATTTCACCGTCACTCTCAACGGCAACAAGCTTGTAAACGCCACCGAAAACTGGTGTGGATGACGCAGTGATAAGTCTTTCACCGACACCGAATGAATCAACCTCTGCACCCTGACGAAGCATATCACGGATAATATATTCGTCAAGTGAGTTTGATGCGATGATCTTAACATCTTCGAAGCCTGCCTCATCAAGCATCTTTCTTGCTTTGCGGGAAAGGTATGTGATATCGCCACTGTCGATTCGGATTCCCTTGGGTCTGAAACCGCGGGGGAGAACTTCGCGTCGGAAGGCTTCAATCGCGTTCGGTACGCCCGACTTGAGAACATCATAAGTGTCAACAAGAAGTGTACAACTGTCAGGATATGCTTTTGCATAAGCGCAGAAAGCATCAAGCTCTGTGTCAAAAAGCTGAACCCAGCTGTGTGCCATTGTGCCGAGTGCAGGAACACCGAATTCACGGTCAGAAATCGTACAGGCTGTACCTGCACAACCTCCGATGTAAGATGCTCTTGCACCGTATACAGCACCGTCGAATCCTTGTGCGCGGCGTGAACCGAACTCCATAATCGTTCTGCCCTGTGCTGCACGTGCTATACGGTTAGCCTTTGTAGCAATCAGGCTCTGGTGATTGATTGCAAGAAGAAGCATTGTTTCAATAAACTGTGCCTGAATTGCAGGTCCTCTTACAGTGACAATCGGCTCGCGGGGGAAAATAGGAGTGCCCTCGGGTACGCACCATATATCACATTTGAAATCAAAATCTTCAAGATATTTAAGGAAGTCTTCACCAAAACCTCTTCCTCGGAGATATTCGATATCTTCGCTTGTAAACTTAAGATTTTCAAGATACTGCGAAAGCTGCTCAACGCCTGCCATAATAGCAAAACCGCCGTTATCGGGAACGGTTCTGAAAAACATATCGAACTGAGTTATCGCGTCGCCCTTACCGTTAAGAAAGTAACCGTTTGCCATTGTCAGTTCATAAAAATCGGTCAGCATTGTCAGATTTCTTTTCTTAAGATCATTCATTTTGCCACCGCCTCGGGTAAAAATTTACTGAATAGTGAAGTCATTATATCACACATTTTTTTAGTTTACAATATTTACATATGCTTAATTATGTCTAATTTTCGTCGAAAAATCAAACACAAGTGCAAAAATGTCTAAAAAACGCTCGAAAACAACCTTGAAAATCGACATATTTTTAGAATTTATACCAATTGTACAAAAATCTATTGTTTATTTCACAGTCGAGTGATACAATATTAATAAATTAAGAGTCCTGACAAGGAGGAATTTTTGTGAGAACAAGAAAACAGGAACTCGGAGATATGAATATCATCGGAGCAAAAGTCGAAAAACAGAGAAAAGCAATCGGTATGAAGCAGAAGGATCTCCTTGCACAGCTTCAGGTCAGCGGAATCGATCTTAACGCATCGGGACTTTCAAAGCTTGAAGGTCAGCTTCGCGGTGTTACCGATTATGAACTCAAGGCTATCGCACTTGCACTTGACGTCAGTGTCAACTGGTTGCTCGGTATTGAAGAATAATATAATTCAGAGGTTGCTTTTAACAAAGCAACCTTTCTTTTTTTGTTGACAAAGCAAATGCTGTATAGTAGAATCTTAATGATAACTTTTTAATAAAAAGGAGCTCATTTATGGCTATTTTTAAACCTTTTAATGCAATCCGACCTGTACCCGAAAAAGCACAGGCTGTTGCAGCATTACCTTATGATGTTATGAACAGTGATGAGGCAAGAGAAATGGTTGTCGGTAAACCGTATTCTTTCCTTCACGTAGATAAAGCGGAGATAGATCTTGACAGAAGCATCGATCTTTATGATAAAAAAGTGTACCTTAAAGCAAAAGAAAATCTCGATAAGCTCGTGACTGACGGTATCTGTAAACAGGACAGCACACCTTGCATTTACATTTACCGTCAGATTATGAACGGCAGAAGCCAGACGGGCCTTGTCGGCTGCACTGCAATTGATGACTATATTAATAATGTTATCAAAAAGCATGAGCTTACACGTGCAGATAAAGAAGCAGACAGAATTAACCACGTTGATTACTGCGATGCTAACACAGGTCCGATTTTCCTTACTTACCGTGAGGATGATTTTATCAATACGACAGTTGAAAACTGGAAAAAAAATCACGAGCCTGTTTATGATTTTGTTTCCGAGGGTGTCAGCAATACTGTATGGGTGATTGACTGTCAGGAAACGCTTAAGGCTATTACAGAAAAGTTTGCAGGCATTGATTACCTTTATATTGCAGATGGTCACCACAGAGCAGCTTCTGCAGTTAAAGTCGGCAATATGCGCCGCGAACAGAATCCTGATTACACAGGTGAGGAGGAGTTCAATTTCTTCCTTGCAGTTCTCTTCCCGTCAGACGAGCTTGAAATCATGGACTATAACCGTGTTATGAAAGACCTTAACGGCTATTCAAGTGCGGAGTTTATGGAAAAAATTGAAGAAGTGTTTGATGTTGAAGCAGTTGGCTCAACGGCTTATAAGCCTGAGGCAAAGCACTCTTTCGGTATGCTTCTTGACGGAACCTGGTATAAATTGACAGCTAAGGACGGCACATTTGACCCGAACGATCCCGTTGATCAGCTTGATGTTTCAATTCTTCAGAAGAATGTAATTGCACCGATTTTCGGTATCGAAGACCCCAGAACGGATAAGCGTATTGATTTCATCGGCGGTATCCGCGGACTCGGTGAGCTTGAAAGACGCGTAAACACAGATATGCGAATTGCATTCTCAATGTATCCGACAACTCTCGATGACCTTATGGATATTGCAGATGCAGGCGAGATTATGCCTCCGAAATCAACCTGGTTTGAGCCGAAGCTTTTAAGCGGTCTGTTTATTCACAAGCTGTCATAAAGCTGATAACAAGAACAACAGCGTATTTACCGTAACAGTAAATACGCTGTTCTGTTATTTATTTGCTGTTCTTCGACATCTCTTCTGCAAGCGATTTGTTTCTCTCTTCACTGATTCGTTCTGTCATTATTAGTGTCCAACAGTCGAGGGTTTTTCTTCTTTCTTTAATGTCATCAACAAGCACAGTCATCGCGCCGTTGACTAAAGATTCGCAGAAGTCTTTAGTCGAGTCAATGCCGGAAACGAAGAACGGGATGCCAAAATCGTTAAGTGTTGACATAATTTCGGCTGTTGCATATTTTTTATCTATTTCGAGACCTGCAGCGCCGTATCCTGCAATACATTCGGGTGCTGTAAATCGGCCTTCTCTGATGCTCTTCAGTTCTTCCTTGGAAAAATCATATTTAAGCAAGAATGGTATAATGGTGTCATCAGAAGTAACAAGTCCGTAATGGCTTTCATCAATTCCGACAAGATAGATTCTGCTGACCATATTGTACTTTACTGCAAGCTGATTTAGCTTTGTAAGGCTGGATAATTGAACAATATTAAAGTAAATCTTGACGTTGCGGTATTTCTCGTCACTCATTTCAAAGAAAAGATCTCCGACCGTGTCAGCATCATCATTGTTCTCGTAATCGTTGGTGATAACAGGTGTATCATCACTGCGGAAACAAAGGTCAACCTCGACTGCATCGGCACCGAGTCTGACGGCTTCTTTTACTCCGGCAATACTTTGAGCCTTGCCGTCAACCTCAGGACATTCCGCGACGAGTATGATGTCGTTGACGTTTCTAAGATTCTGCTTATAATACTTTTTTGCCGTTACACTGCCGAAACCTTCAGTCAGAAGAGGGTAACCGACTGCTGCAAAAACAGAGAATATAACAACAATGGCACACGCAATAAGTATGCCGCGCTTCTTATTTTTCAAGCATAGCCCTCCTGTAAAGCTCGGCTGTTGTCTTGTTCATTTCGTCCATATTCTTCTCGATTTCTCTTACGAGCTTGAACTGGGTACGGCATCTTACAAGGTTATGCTCAGGGTATGCGATACCGAAGTAAACGTCGCCATTGAGGAAGTCAGTAAGGAAACGCACACCGCACTCGAGAGTCATCAGCTTTGCAGAGAATGCAAGGTTGTCAACCTCATTCTGAGTTAGCGCTGGAGCAGCCTCGGCAAGGAATCCTTCTGTATAAGCATTGTAAAGATTGATGTCAAAGCCGAATTTATCAAGATCCTTTTCGTCCTCGTCAGCAGTAACTGCACCTGAACGGATACCGTCACCGAAGTCGTAAAGAGAAAGACCGGGCATAACAGTATCAAGGTCGATTACGCAGAAAGCCTCGTTAGTGATAAGGTCAAAAAGAACGTTATTTATCTTTGTATCGTTGTGAGTAACGCGGATGGGAAGATCGCCAGTCTTGATCATATCTGTAAGCTTTGAAGCATCTGCCTCGCGTGAGAGTGCAAATTCAACCTCATCCTTGACCATATCAAGTCTGCCGGATGCGTTATTACGGATAGCTTCCTTGAAAGCCTCGTAACGTGCAGGTGTATTGTGGAAATCGGGAATTGTCTCAAAAAGGGTGTCGATAGGGTAATCGGCAAGTCTTTTCTGGAAAACACCGAAAGCCTTAGCTGAACGCATAAGCTTAACAGGGTCGTCAACCTTATCATAGGTTGTACACGCACCGATGTAATTATATGCTCTCCAGCAAGCGCCGTCTTCGTCACGGTAGTAGGGGGAACTGTCTTTGGTATAAAGGAAAGTCAGTGTCTCTCTTTCGGGATTGCCGCCGTCAAGAATAATCTTGTTACGGAGGAAGCTTGTCACGTTCATAACGTTTGACATAAGCTCATCGGGCTTTTTGAAAACTGCAGGGTTGATAAGCTGCAGAATGTATTCATAGTTAATGTTTGAATCTGTGCATGTTACAAGATATGTGCTGTTGATATGGCCTGAGCCAGTTCTCTTGATATCAACAAGTTCACCTTCAAACGGGAAGTTTGCAATAATCTTTAAAAGCTTTTCATTGTTTTTTTCTGACATAAAAACACTCCTTGTGATTTACATACAAAAATATTATAACTTTATTTCCAAATTTAGTCAATATATTTATTTGTCAGTATGTGTTGAATTTTCCTTTTCGCTGTGATATAATATCTCCAAATGACTTGGAGGTTAGAATAATGGAATTTAAAAACAATTTCATCAGAGCGATTGCCGTTATCGGTATTCTCACTCTGGTTACACTTACGGTTTTGCCGGGTTGTAATTTCATCGGCCAGGCTAATCCCGACGATTCAAACACTACAGATGCAATGAACGGTGACACTATTCAGCAGGGATGTCCCATCTGTTCTTCAGCAGATATCGCAGGTCCCGACGCTGACGGTTATATCACATGTAATGCATGTAATCATAAGTGGTTGCAGAATGATGTAGCAGACGATGTTATCGTTGATGACGGTAACGATGTTGTTGTACCGCAGGTTCAGGGCGGTACATCGAATGGTGGCAGCTCAAACGGCGGCAGCTACAGACCGAATAGCGGTTCTTCCAATAGCGGCTCTTCTAACGGTGGCAGCTACACACCGAACAATGGCGGCAACTATACACCCGACAACGGTGGTTCTGATAACTCCGGCACTAATCCGCCGCAGTCAAGCGATCAGGCATTCAAGGATTATCTTGAGGATCTCAAGGCTTCTGCGGACCGTTTCGCAGAATCAATCACAATCAAGGAAGATGACGAGTACATCTCTGTTGAAAGTGTTGACGGTACAGACACAGGTCTCTTTGGCTTTAAGTACTCAAAGAAGGATAAGATCTTCGTAACAGCTGAAAATGCATGGCAGAGAAACTTCGGTTACAATGAAGTTTACGACGCATCTGCACCTGTTATCTCAATTACATACGACACAATGCGTGTTAAGTTCAATTACGGCGGACTTGAGTGGATGATTCAGTACTGGAAGGGTCAGTACGGTATGGTTATGATCGGTGCTGAAATCGGTGTTTACAACCGTCCTGAAAACTCCGTTGCAGGTACTCACTACGAATGTGCTGACGATGAGACAAAGCTTCTTCAGACTATGACTGTTTACAGACGTGAGTCTTCAACATCAAATAACTTCAAGCCTATCTTCACAAGAAGTATGTCCAACACTTGGTGGTGCACAGGCTTTATCCCGGGTACACTCGGTGCAGGCCGTTACAACGTTACAGCTGAGGAAACTGCAGGTCTTAAAGTTGACTCTAAGATAGTCCTCAAAACACCTGAAATGGCACAGGCATTCATCCAGGGTCTTAAGGAAGTAGACCTTATTTATCATAACGCTCCCCAGTCAACAAGAGGTGTAAGCTTCAAAGAGGCTGCAACTGCAGAAGAGTATGAGAAGCTCAATAACAAGGCTATGTACTTCCTTGAGGAAGACGGCGTAACAGTAAGAGTCTGCTGGAGATAAGGTGAGCTTATGAAAAGATTTCTTGCTTTAATCTTCGCGGTTCTGATGATCTTCACCTGTGCTTCATGTGCTGAGACTCCGACGGAAGATGCTGCAATAATTGCCTTCTATAGCGTAAGAAGTGCCGAAGGTGAGTTTATAGTCGAAGTGCAGGACCTCGGCGGTGTTTATACTGAGCTTTACGACAAGGAAGGTATCTACATTCAGTTTGCCGACGGAGAAGCTGTCTTTGACAGTGAGGGCAACAAGCTTTCAAAAGAGGATCTCGCTTACGGCGACACTCTTGAAATTCATTACAACGGCAAACTTCACCGCAAAAATCCCAAAACAATCAAGGCTTACAAGATTATTAAAGTTATGTAATCAAAAAACCGTAGCAAGAGAAATCCTGCTACGGTTTATTTATTAAACAAAATCTTTGGTTGAAAGGTATCTTCCGCCTCCGTCGGGAAAAATAACAACAATTTTTTTGCCCTTCATTTCTTCGTCTGATACAAGCTGTACTGCGGCGCACAGAGTAGCACCCGATGAAATCCCGACAAATACACCCTCACATTTTGCAATTTCCTGTGCATAGGTGTATGCATCGGTGTCGCTGACTGTCACAATCGAATCTATAACATTTTTATCAAGTATCTCGGGTACAAAGTTTGCACCGATGCCCTGAATTTTATGTGCACCTGCTGTTCCTTTTGTCAGCAGGGGAGAAGACTCGGGCTCAACACCGATAACTCTGATATCAGGATTCTTTTCTTTCAGGAACTTTCCGTTACCGCTGATTGTTCCTCCTGTGCCGATACCTGCAACAAATGCATCAATCTCACCGTCAAGAGCGTCCCATATTTCGGGCGCAGTTGTTTTGATGTGAGCAGTCGGGTTTGCAGGATTCGTGAACTGACCTGCAATGATGCTTCCGGGGTTGTTTTTCTTTATCTCTTCAGCTTTTTCGATACAGCCTGCCATACCTTTTGCGCCGTCGGTAAGAATGAGCTCTGCGCCGTATGCAGTCATCATTTTTCTGCGTTCTTCACTCATGGTGTCAGGCATAATGATAATGGCACGGTATCCCTTTGATGCAGCAATCGCAGCAAGACCTATACCCGTGTTACCGCTTGTCGGCTCGATGATCACGGAGTCGGGTCTGAGCGTACCGTCAGCCTCAGCAGCTTCTATCATTTGGAGTGCAACCCTGTCCTTGATACTGCCTGCAGGATTGAAATATTCAAGCTTTGCATAAATTTCAGCCTCAAGAGAGTGCTTTTTTATAAAATTATTCAGCTTTAAAAGCGGAGTGTTACCGATTAGTTCGGAAAAACTGTTATAAATCTTCATGTTATTCCTTCTTTTGCCAAAATTTAATAAAATTGTAACACCTTGACCCGATTTGTCAAGTATACTTTAATTATCAGCAACACACAAGTCTGAAATGCAATAAAATCCGACTGTACGCAATCTGTTGCATTTCAGATGCGAAGCAGTTTTGAAAGAGGAGGTTTTTGTCTCGGCGAGGAAAAAATCTGCAGTAATACGAGGCTATTTCAAAGATTTTTAACGAAGCCGAGTCAGAAAGATACCTTTCAAAACCTTGTGGTTTGTTGGTAATTAAAGTATAATGTGGATGAACATTAAAACTATTATGTACGGGGAAGTCTTTATAATGAACTCATTTTTAGAAAAAATCAGAATGTTTATGTACGGCAGAAACGGTACGGATAAGCTGTCATTTTTTACACTTTTTGCTTATCTTATAATCAACGGCATCAAGATGTTTTTTGTCCGTGTACCGATTGTATATTACGTGATGTGGGCTCTTGCTCTCGCATTTCTTGCAGTTACCGTTTTCCGTGTGCTTTCAAAGAATATAGATAAACGCCGTCAGGAAGCGGCAAAGTTTGAGCAGTTTCTTATTAGAATCAATTTTGACGCGTTTCTGTTTAAACTCAAAAAGAAATTAAACCGACTTTCAATGCGGATATCGCAGTTTAGCACCCATCGTTTCCGCACCTGTCCGCAGTGTAACGAGCATCTGCGCCTTAGTAAAAAACGCGGCAAACGTAAAATAACCTGCCCGAAATGCGGCAGGAAATTCACAACGTATGTACCGTTTTAATTCCCGGAGAAAGAAGTGAAACACTTTGCTTGGTTATGTCAGAGCATATAAGCCCGAAATGACATTCAAAAACTACGAAATATACAAGGGAGTATACTGTACACTCTGCAAGTCACTTGGAAAGCGCTACGGTCTGATTGCGCGTTTCATTCTTTCCTACGATTTCACATTTTTTGCAATGGTGCGTATGGCACTGCGCGAAGGTTGCCCGAAGTTTACATCATCGCGTTGTTCGTTTAACCCTGCTAAAAAATGTCTCGATTGCAACCGTGATAACGAAGATATCGCATACACTGCCGATGTCTCGATTCTTATGATGTATCACAAGCTGTGTGATAATATTGAGGACAGCAAGTTTTTTAAAAGACTTCTCTGCAAAATGCTTATGCCTTACGCAAAGCATCTTTATAAAAAAGCCTGCGGGAGAGTAGGGGATGTTTATAAAATTCTCGAAACACAGATGGCACGGCAACAGCTTCTTGAAAAAAACAACGCTTCTCTTGACGAAGCAGCAGACCCCAGCGCAATTATGCTCAGCGAACTTTTAGGTTATAATATAACCTGTAACGATATGCAATCACTCAAAAAATTCGGTTATATGGTAGGCAGATGGGTATACATTACGGATGCTGCCCATGACTGCGAGGATGACATAAAAGACGGCAGCTTCAATCCTCTTAAAAAACGATTTTCTTCACCCGATTTCAAAGAATATTGCGAAGAAATGATGAATCTTACCGTCGGTGAAGCAATTTCCTGTTATAAAAGATTGAAAATTTACAGATTTGATGATATATTAACTAATGTACTTTATGACGGTGTTTACAGCGTAACACAAAAAGTGCTCAAGGAGGACAGCTATGAGAAATCCTTATGAGGTTTTAGGTCTTGATTCAACGGCAGGTATGGACGATGTCAAAAGAGCTTACCGTGAACTTGCCAAACAGTATAACGAAGATTATGCTAAGATGGATGAACTCAATGCCGCTTACGATGCTATTGTAATGAACTTCGGCAATAATAACCGAAAAAACAGCTATTCGGATTCAAATTCACAGTATGCGTATAATTCCGACCCTGCGGACGGCGTTTCGGAATTCGGCGACATCCGTGCAAAGCTTAACAACGGCCGTATTGACGATGCAGAGATGCTTCTTGACGGAATTCCGCATCAGCGCAGAAATGCCGAGTGGTTTTACCTGAAAGGCACAATCCAGCACCGCAGAGGATGGCTTGAGAGTGCAGCGGAAAGCTTTGAAAAAGCATACAGTCTTGAACCCGACAACAAGGAATATCAGGCAGCATTCAAGCAACTCAACAGAGAGAAAAAGGGCGCTTACCGTCAGGAAAGAAAGCGTGAGGAGAACGGAGGTTGCGGTGACCCGTGTAACATCTGTACAGGTCTGTGCTGTGCGGACTGCTGTTGCGAATGTATGGGCGGCGACCTTATCCGTTGCTGTTAAGATATGAATACTACAGTTAAAACCGCGCTTGGGGGAATGTGTATTGCTCTCTCAACTGCGATTATGCTCGCTTCGTCAATATTACCGTATTTTACCTATGCAATTCCTGCTGTTGCGGCACTGATTGTACTTTTTATGCAGATTGAATGTAACTCGAAATGGGCATTCGGTGTCTATGTCGGCACATCGATAATCTGTTCACTTGTTGTACCGTATAAGGAGGCAGTCGGCATTTACATTGCCGTGCTCGGCTATTATCCTTTGGTTAAAACACTTTTTGACAAGCCTAAGAATAAATATATTTCAATGCTTATAAAAGCCGTGTTCTTTACAGCTATTATAGTTGCAACATACAGTGTGATGATGTATGTTTTCGGCATTTCAACAGAACTTATGGAAGAGAGCGAGAAGTTCTTTATTCCGATTCTTGTTGTTCTCGGTCTTGTGGCATTTCTTCTTTATGACCGAACAATGACGATGCTTGAAATCAAATATTACCGTAAATGGCAGCGCACGGTAAGAAAATTATTCAGAAGAAGATAAAAGCACTCCTTTGAGTGCTTTTTTAATGAGGGGTTATTATGTCAGAGAATATTATAAACTTTGCAAGAACAAGGCGGTCGTGTTATTTTACATATCTTGCAATGTCGTCAATTTTCAGTTTACCACCGCTTTTGTTCGTCACATTCCACGAGATGTACGGTATTTCATACACGTTGTTGGGTACACTTGTTCTTATCAATTTCTGTACTCAGCTTACAATTGACCTTATTTTCTCATTTTTTACAAAATACTTCAATGTCCACCTTACCGTAAAGATTATGCCATTGCTTACTTCGGCAGGACTTCTTGTTTATGCGCTTATTCCAAAGTTCTTTCCTGAGTATGCCTATGCAGGCTTTGTTGCAGGTACGGTACTGTTTTCCGTTGCGGCAGGACTCTGCGAAGTGCTTCTTAGTCCTCTTGTTGCGGCAATGCCGTCGGACAATCCCGAGCGTGATATGAGTAAGCTTCACTCGCTCTATGCCTATGGTGTAGTAATGGTCGTGCTCGTCAGCACTGCATTTCTCAGAATTTTCGGTAATCACAACTGGATGTATCTGACCTTGTTCTGGGCGATTCTGCCGATTTTTTCATTCATACTTTTCAGCACTTCACCTATGCCTGAAATGGATATGTCAACCTCTGATTCTTCGGGTAAGGCAAAGCAGAAAAACGGCAGACTTATTCTCTGCGTGATGTGCATTTTCTTCGGCAGTGCAGCAGAAAATTCAATGACAAACTGGATTTCGGGCTATATGGAAAATGCCTTGCAGATTCCAAAAATCTGGGGCGACATCCTCGGTATGGCAGTGTTTGCAGTACTTATCGGACTGACAAGAACTGCGTATGCAAAATACGGAAGAAACATTTCAAAGGTCCTCCTGTTCAGCATGGCAGGCGCACTTGTATGCTATCTGTTTGCGGGACTTTCAACTAATATGATAGTCGCAATGCTTGCCTGCGTTATGACAGGTATCTGCACCGCAATGCTCTGGCCGGGTGCTCTTATCCTTATGGAAGAAAAAGTACCTAATCCGGGTGTAACGGCTTATGCGCTTATGGCTGCGGGCGGTGATTTCGGAGCTTCAATAGCACCGCAGATGCTCGGAGCTGTAGTCGATGCGGTTTCTGCAAGTAAATGGGCACCCGGTGTTGCGTCAGGACTTTCAATCACAACCGAACAGCTCGGATTGAAGGTGGGTATGCTCACTGCGGCAATCTTCCCGTTTATAGGTGTGCTTGTTTTACTCTACATAATAAAAACATTCAGAAAAGAAAAAAGTTGAGAGACCAAAATCTCTCAACTTTTTCTTTTTAATCTTTTTAAAACTCAAAATCAACAACGCATCTGTCAGTGATAACGGAGTGAACAAACTCCTTGACCTTAAGATGCTCGGGATGTACCTGATAGCCGTCAAGAGCTTCCTTGTCCTTAAAAACAGAATATAAAGCGAGGTCATATCCGTTGGGATTGAAATTGAAGCCGACCTCTGCACTGTAAAGACCGTCTATCTTTCCGACAAGGGAAGTGAGACGTTTTTTCATTTCTTTCATATTATTCTCTTTATCTTCATCATTTCTTACGTTCCAAAAAACAATATGCTTAACCATAATTTCCTCCAAGAATATTTTTAAATAATTATAGCAAAATATAAGCGTATGTCAAGTAAACTCAGGGAGTTGATTTTTTGAGAACAAGCGGAATACTTCTGCCCGTCAGTGCCTTGCCGTCAGATTACGGAATCGGAACTTTTGGTGAGGGAGCTTACGGTTTTGTTGATTTTTTGTCAGATTCTTGTCAGCATTTCTGGCAGATTCTCCCTTTGGGACACACGGGCTACGGAGACAGTCCCTATCAATGCTTTTCCGCCTTTGCAGGCAATCCTTATTATATTGACCCGTTGCTTCTGTATCAGTCAGGATATATCGGCAAAAGCGATATTTCCGAGGAAACAAATACAGGAAGAATCGATTACGGCAATCTGTATAAGAAAAGAATGAAGCTTCTCAAAAAAGCGGCTGAAGCGGTCGATGTGAATTCGACGGACTATTCTACATTTGAGCGTCACAATCAGTTCTGGCTTGATGATTATGCCTTGTTTATGTCGGTTAAAGAAAATGAAAAAATGAAGCCTCTGAAAGATTGGGATGAGACACTTCGTCTGCCCGATGCGGACACGGTTGACCGTTTGAGGATAAAGTACCGTACACAGATGTGGCTGTGGAAAAACATTCAGTTTCTTTTTTACACTCAGTGGAATAATCTCAAACGCTACGCAAATGCAAGAAATATTGAAATAATCGGTGATGTACCGATTTATGTGTCAGCCGATTCAAGTGAAATGTGGCTTCATAAAGAGCTGTTTGTAACGGATGATGACGGCAATCCGTCACTTTTTTCAGGGTGTCCGCCCGATGCATATTCGCCGCTCGGTCAGTTGTGGGGCAATCCTGTTTATGACTGGACTTTTCACCGTAAGGATAATTACGGCTGGTGGATTTCGCGTCTGCGTCACTGTTCCACTCTTTATGATGTGGTGAGGATTGATCATTTCCGAGGCTTTGAGGACTTTTATGCCGTTGATTCAACTGCGTCAAACGCCGTGCTCGGTGAATGGTACAAGGGACCGTCTCGCGAATTTATTGATGCGGTCAAACGCAATATTCCTGCATTGCGGATTATAGCAGAAGACCTTGGCAATGTCACCGACAAAGTGAAAGATCTTCTTTGTTACAGTGATTTCCCGGGGATGAAGATTCTTCAGTTTGCCTTTGATACTCAGGAAAACAGTGAATATCTCCCACATAATTATACCCGTCACAGTGTTGCCTACACGGGCACCCACGACAATCCGACAATGAAGCAGTGGACACTTATCACAGACGATGATTCGCTGACTTTTGCCAAAAAATATCTTAACGTGAATAATACGGAAAGTTTAGTCAAAGATTGTATCAGAGCGTTGTTTATGAGTGTCAGCGATACCGTGATAATTCCGATGCAGGACTGGCTGTGTCTCGGCAGTGAGGCGAGGATGAATATGCCGTCGATTGCAACAGGTAATTGGGTATGGAGACTCAGAGGTGATGAGCTGTCCCGTGAAATTTCCCGGGAAATCGCTGATATGACAAGGCTTTATTTCAGAAGCAATAAGGAGGAAAATCAATGAAAAAAGTATTAGCAGTTTTTCTTTGTGCAGCACTTGCACTTTTAACGGTGGCTTGCGGAAAAACAGATATGAAACCGAATAATCCTGATGCGAACACGGCAAAAACAGGTTCGGTGTATTTCCTTAATTTTAAGCCCGAGGTAGCGGATATTTACAAGGAAATTGCGGCAAAATATAAGGAAGAAAAGGGTGTTGACGTCAAGGTGGTTACTGCGGCAAGCAATACCTACGAAACAACACTTAAATCAGAAATCGCTAAGAGCGATGCCCCGACAATTTTTCAGATTAACGGACCCGTCGGATACAAGGCGTGGGCAAACTACTGCGAAGATTTGTCAGATACAAAACTTTATTCATATCTGACGGACAAAGACTTAGCCGTAAAAAATGATCAGGGTGTTTTCGGTATCCCTTATGTCGTTGAGGGCTACGGAATTATCTATAACGATGCGATTATGAAAAAGTATTTCGCACTCAAGGACAAGGCTGTCAGCATCTCAAAGGCAACGGATATCAAGGATTTTGAAACACTCAATGCTGTTGTAACCGATATGACGAAGCACAAAAAAGAACTCGGTATTGACGGTGTTTTTGCTTCAACATCAATGGGCAGCGGTGAGCAGTGGCGATGGACAAACCACCTTGCGAGCGTGCCTGTATATTACGAAAAGAAAGACGACAGCGACGATTCAACACTTGTTTCCGCACTTGAAGATAAAGAAATCGATTTTGATTATTCACAGAATTTCCGCAAAGTCTTCGATATGTATCTGAATAACTCCACCACTCCCAAGGGCTTACTCTCAGGTAAGTCGGTCGATAATGCTATGGCTGAGTTTGCACTCGGTAAAGCAGCTATGGTACAGAACGGTAACTGGGCGTGGGAGCAGATTTCAAATGTCGGCGGCAACACAGTAAAGGCAGAGGATATCAAGTATCTTCCGATTTATATGGGTATCGAGGGCGAAGAAAAGCAAGGTCTTTGCATCGGTACGGAAAATTATCTTGCAATCAATAAAAATGCTTCGGCAGAAGACAAAAAAGCGTCAATTGAATTTCTTGAATGGCTCTTTTCAAGTGAGACAGGTAAGGATTATGTTGTAAACAAGCTGAACTTTATCTCACCGTTCAATACTTTTAAAGAAGATGAGATGCCGAAGGATCCCTTGGCAAAAGAAATTCTTAACTGGATGAACAAGGATGTCAACAATCTTGAATGGACATTCAGTTCATTTCCGGGTCAGCAATTCAAGGATGATGTCGGCAATGCCTTGCTCGAATATGTTCAGGGTTCCAGGGATTGGTCACACGTCGAAAAGACCTTCCGCAACGGTTGGAAGGCCGACAGACAGTAATTTTTAAGGAGTGGATAATATGGCACTGAAAAAATATTTTCCTGTTTTTGTTCTGCCTACTTTGTTGGCATTCTCGATAGCGTTTGCAGTGCCATTTATCCTCGGGCTGTTTTTATCTTTTACCGAGTTCGCCACTGTCAACGATGCTGTGTGGGTCGGTGTTTCAAATTATATAAAAGCGTTTTCAAACACAGACTTCCTCAATGCATTGTGGTTTACCGTCAGATTCACAATTGTTTCTGTTGTCACAATCAATGTGATTGCATTTGCGTTGGCGTCGCTTCTGACAAAAGGCTTAAAGGGCACAAATCTTTACAGAACAGTCTTTTTTATGCCTAATCTTATCGGCGGTATTGTGCTCGGTTACATCTGGCAGCTTATAATCAACGGCGTACTGCAATTTTTTGATGTCACCATAACTTACGACCCGAAGTACGGCTTCTGGGGATTGGTAATTCTTATGAACTGGCAGCTTATAGGTTATATGATGATAATCTATATCGCAGGTATACAGAATATCCCGACAGACCTGCAGGATGCGTCAAAGGTTGACGGTGCGAACCGATGGCAGACACTCCGTAATGTTACCATACCTCTTGTTATGCCGTCGGTTACTATCTGCCTTTTTCTGACCATTACAAACTCATTTAAGCTGTTTGACCAGAATCTTGCACTCACTGCAGGTGCACCGTCAAAGCAGACGGCAATGCTTGCACTCGATATTTACAACACCTTTTACGGCAGAGTAGGCTGGGAAGGCGTCGGTCAGGCTAAGGCGGTAATTTTCTTCATTATCGTTGCGATCATCTCTTTTGCACAACTTCTTGTGACCCGTAAAAAGGAGGTTGAACAATGAAAACAAGCAGAATACCAATTTCACAGATTATTATCTATGCAGTGCTGACAGTTGCCGGAGTTGCGTTTCTCTCTCCCATATTTATTGTTCTGATAAACTCCTTTAAGGGTAAATTCTACATCAGTGAAGAGCCGTTTTCATTGCCGACATCCGAGACCTTTGCAGGGCTTGAAAACTACCTTTCGGGTCTCGAAAAAACAGGCTTCTTCTCCGCTTTCGGCTGGTCACTTTTTATAACGACATTTTCCGTTGCTGCGATTGTTCTTTTTACATCAATGACGGCCTGGTATATCGTAAGAGTGAAAAACAGATTCACAAAAGCGTTGTATTACGTTTTCATATTTTCAATGATAGTGCCTTTTCAGATGGTTATGTTCACAATGACAAAGACGGTCAGTGAACTCGGACTTGATACCCCGTGGGGAATAGTGTTTGTTTATCTCGGCTTCGGTGCAGGACTTGCAGTGTTTATGTTCTGCGGTTTTCTTAAAAGCATTCCGCTTGAAATTGAAGAGGCTGCAATGATTGACGGCTGCAGTCCGTTACAGACATTTTTTATGGTTGTTCTGCCGATACTTAAGCCGACGGCAATAACAGTCGCGATTCTCAATGCGATGTGGATATGGAACGACTACCTTCTGCCGTATCTTCTGATCGGAAGCGAGTATAAGACCATACCGATCGCAGTACAGTATCTGCGCGGTGGTTACGGATCGGTGGATATGGGTGCGTTGATGGCAATGCTTGTGCTGTCGGTCATTCCTATTATTGTTTTCTATCTTTTCTGTCAGAAATATATTATCAAGGGCATTGTAGCAGGAGCCGTGAAAGGATAAGTTATGGCAAGTATTTCTCTTAAAAATATCTATAAAATTTTTGAAGACGGCACAACTGCAGTCAATGATTTTACACTTGAAATTGCGGATAAGGAGTTTATCATCCTTGTCGGTCCGTCAGGTTGCGGAAAGTCGACCACGCTCAGAATGATTGCAGGACTCGAGAGCATATCAAAAGGTGAGATGAAAATAGGGGACAGGCTTGTAAATTCCGTTCCTCCGAAAGACAGGGATATTGCGATGGTTTTTCAGAGTTACGCGTTGTATCCTCATATGAGTGTTTACAGAAATATGGCGTTCGGTCTTGAATTGCGAAAAATCCCTAAAGACGAAATTGACAAGCGTGTACGCGAGGCGGCGAAGATTCTTGATATTGAGCATCTGCTTAAAAGAAAGCCCCGTGCCCTGTCGGGAGGACAGCGTCAGCGTGTGGCACTCGGCAGAGCTATGGTGCGCTCACCGTCAGTTTTCCTTCTTGATGAGCCGCTTTCAAATCTTGATGCCAAATTGCGTACTGCGATGCGTACGGAGATTAAAAAACTGCATAAACGGCTCGGCACAACGTTTATTTACGTCACCCACGACCAGACGGAAGCAATGACTATGGGTGACAGAATAGTTGTTATGAAAGACGGAGTGGTTCAGCAGGTTGACACACCGCAGAATCTTTACAACAAGCCGTACAATATGTTTGTCGCAGGGTTCATCGGCTCACCGCAGATGAATTTCCTAGATGCCGTTGTCAGTATCCGTGATTCAAAGATTTATCTCATCCTTGCCGATAATGAGATAAATGTCACATCAGTTTTATCTGAGGAAAAACGCATTTTTGATTATGACGGAAAAATGGTTAAGCTCGGCATCCGTCCCGAAGACATAACCAATGACAGGGATTTTATTTCAGAAAATCAGGATAAGGTGATAACAGCCACTCTTGAGGTCAACGAAATGATGGGCAGTGAAACGTATCTTTATCTTGACTATTCGGGTGAGAAAATTGTCGCAAGGGTAGACGATCCTGTAAAAGAGGAAGAACTGACCCTCCTTGCACTCAAAACCGACAAAATCCACCTTTTCGATCCGAAGACAACGGTTAATATATTGTTTTGATAAAATAACAAAATTTAATTTGTAGGTGTTCTTTTAGATTACTGTAAATCCGGCCTCCCTTATTTGTAAGGGAGGTTTTACTATAATCTGATTAGTAAAAGCTTTGAGATTCGACAAACTCCGGTTTCCGACAATCCTGATAAGCAAGATACATTTTATTGACATTAAAAACTACATTATGATATAATTTTGATAAGGAATATATTTCCCGGAAAATTATTAGAGGTGAGCGTTATGTTTTACACATTTTTGACAGAAGTTTTGAAACTCGCACCAAGACAGATGTGGGGCGTTGAGCAGCTCGGCTACTATTTCACACACTTTTTTGACGGCTTTTCAATCAAAAAGATTTTTGCAACATTTCTCGCAATTATCGAAATGTTTGGTCTCGTAATCTTTGATACTCCGACAACTCCGAGAGGTGAGGCGCTTGACCTGACAGGCTACACCCTTGTTTTTGAGGATGAATTTGAGGGTGATACTCTCAACACCGATGCTTGGAGATACAGAGGTAACGGCTCGTGGAGAGGCGGATACAGCTATGAAAGTCAGGTGTCTGTTAAAGACGGAAATATGATAATTGCCGCTGAGTATCTCGACGACGGAGCGTACGGTGAAGGCTGGTATTCAGGCAGAATCAGTCTCAGAGAAAAATACTGCAAGGGTTATTATGAAATCCGTTGTAAAGCAAGTCCGTATTCAGGCTTCTGGTCTGCATTCTGGATTCAGGCTGACCACCCGTATGAAGCAGAGTATTCCAAAGGTGGCGTCGGTGGCTGCGAAATTGATATTTTTGAAGCAATGGCATGGGATGACGTGATCGGCAAAAATTCCGTAACGCAGACAGTACACTGTGCAGGTGTTGACGGTGTTCAGGAAGGCTTCCAGTCATTTATGCTTGGCGCTTTCTACGGTAACAACATTTACGAGGAATACAACACCTACGGACTCGAGTGGACGGATGAGGAATATATCTTCTATGTCAACGGTGTTGAAACCCGCCGAACATCCTTCGGTAACGGTGTTTCCGAGGTTCCCGAGGAGGTAATTGTTTCTCTCGAAACTCCCGCTGCAGAAGAGCTTGAAGGTCTTGATAAGGATACATACAGAACAGAGTACATCGTTGACTATGTAAGAATTTATCAGAAATAAGTTTTATTTACCGCCGTGGCAGAAATGCCACGGCATTTTTATTGACTTTAACACGTCAAAGTGTTATATTTTACCTATCAATAATGAAACGGAGTGTTTTAAATGTTTGAAAATAATTGGGAGTCACTCAATTCCCGTAAAGTTCCCGAATGGTTTGCTGATGCTAAGTTCGGTATATTCATCCATTGGGGTTTATATTCGGTTCCTGCGTATACAAAAAAAGGCGACTATGCTGAATGGTATATGCGCCAGATTGAAGATGAGAGCTTTGAAACACACGCTTTCCATAAGCGTGTCTACGGCGAAAACGCAAAGTACGAGGATTTTGTCAGCGGCTTCAAGGCAGAGCTTTTTGATGCAAAAAAATGGGCAGATCTTTTCCAGAAGAGCGGTGCAAAATATATGAACATCGTTTCAAAGCATCACGACGGCTACTGTCTTTACAAGACAGACTATGCGTGGAACTGGAATACCGTTGATGTCGGTCCTCACCGCGATTTCCTTCAGGAGCTTAAGGATGCTCTTGCAGATACTGATGTCCGTTTCGGTGTTTATCATTCAGTTTACGAGTGGTTCCATCCTCTTTATCTCAAGAATCCCGAGGAATACGCTACAGAGCATCTCATCCCGATGCTCAAGGAGCTTATTGAAAAATATCAGCCTAATACACTCTTTACAGACGGCGAATGGGAGCATCCGTCGGATGTATGGCATTCAACAGAATTTTTACAGTGGCTTTATAACGAGTCAAGTGTAAAAGATTTCATCGTTCCGAACGACCGTTGGGGTAAGGAAACAAGAGGCCGTATGGGCGGTAACTTCACAACCGAGTACGGTTATATCGAGGCAGGCAGAAAAATCGAGGATGTCGAGCTTGACCGTCCGTTTGAGGAATGCCGCGGTATCGGCAGATCTTTCGGATTCAACCGTAACGAAGACCTTGCAGACTACTTAAGCGCAAAAGAGCTTCTTGAAATGCTTTGTGACCTTGTTTCAAAGGGTGGTAACTTCCTTCTTAATATAGGTCCTGCTGCAGACGGTACAATTCCTGTCATCATGGAGGAAAGACTTCTTCAGATGGGTGACTGGCTTCGTGTCAACGGTGACGCTATTTACGGTACACGCCTTTATTCAAAGCAGACACAGGACGGTGTTTATTACACGAAGAAGGGTGATGACGTTTACGCAATCATCAACCGTTTCCCGTTCGGTTCACAGGTGCTTGAGCTTGTTGATTTTGATGCTTCACTTAAAGCAGAGCTTCTCGGAAGTGATGCTGAACTTTCAATTGTTGATAATAATGGCAAGGCTGAAATCGTATTCCCGGCAATCAACCCCGACACGGTTGACAGTGATTATCTTTACACAATAAAACTTTCAAAGTAAGGGTGTTATTATGCGTAAAAACTTCGGCTCAAAACCAATGACATATCCTCAGCCTGTTTTCATCATTGCCGCTTATGATAAAAACGGTGTACCGAATGCAATGAATGCTGCCTGGGGAGGTATTGCTGAATCCGACCGCATTACAATGTGCCTGGCAGCAGGTCACAAGACAGTTAAAAACATACTTGAAACAGGCTTTTTTACCGTCAGCATGGCAGATGCAGATCACGTTGTCGAGTGTGATTATGTCGGTGTTGTGTCAGGTAATAAAGTGCCTGATAAGCTCGAAAAAGCAGGTTTCCATACCTTTAAAAGTGAGTTTGTCAACGCACCGCTTATAGAAGAGTTACCGATGGCACTTGAGTGTAAGCTCATAAGCTTTGATAAAGAAACCGACTGCCTTATCGGTGAAATAGTCAATGTTTGCGCTGATGAAAAAATCCTTGATGACGCAGGTAATATCGATTATAAAAAGCTCAATCCGATTACCTTTGATCCGATGTACCATACATACATCACACTCGGTGAAAGGGTAGGTAAGGCATTCTCTGACGGCAAAAAGATAGAAGGTTGATTAAATGGTATCGAATATAGTTAAAAAACTTTATAACAGCTTCATTTTTAATCGTTGTGACGATGTTGGTACAGCGTACTATTTCTCGGAAAAAGACTTTGACGGTCTCGTAGCAGAGCCGTATGTGTTCAAAGGCAACAACGGTCAGAAGCTGCAGGGTTATTTTTACTCTTATCCCAATCCTGACCAGATACGTATAGTTGTCTTTGATCACGGTATGGGTGGAGGACACCGTTCTTATATGAGAGAAATTGAAATGCTTGCCCGTCACGGTTACAAGGTTTTTGCTTACGACCATACGGGTTGTATGAAATCCGAGGGTGAGAATACAGTAGGCTTTACACAGTCACTGTGCGACCTCGACTGTTGTCTCAAAACCCTTAAGTCGGACGAGAATCTTAAAGGTAAAACCTTCTCTGTTATCGGTCACAGCTGGGGTGGATATTCGACGCTTAATATCTCTGCTTTTCACAACGATTTAACCCACGTTGTTGTTATGTCCGGTCCTGTTTCGGTAGATATAATTACCGAGCAGTTCGGACCTCTTAAAAACAGCATCCGTAAAATCGAAAAAGAGGCTAACCCGAGCTATTATGAATGCGACGGTGCTGCTTCTCTCAGGAAAACAAAAGCAAAGGCTCTGCTTATTTATTCCGATAACGACAAAATGGTGAATAAAGAAGCAAACTTTGATTACCTTAAAGCTAATCTTTTAGGCAGAGAAAACACCTTCTTCCACCTTGAAAAATGCAAGGATCACAACCCTAATTACACCTCAGATGCGGTAAGATATCTCGGCGAGTACCTTGCAAAGCTCAATAAACAACAAAAGCAACTCAAAACAGCTCCGCAGAAAAAAGATTTTGTTGACAGCTTCGACTGGCACCGTATGACCGCTCAGGACGAAAAAGTATGGGCAAAGATTTTCGAGGTGCTTGATAACTGATGTAAAACCCCGATTTTCGGGGTTTTCTTTTTTGTCCTGTCGTGATATAATGCTCTCTGAGAAAAGAGATGTTACAAATGCAAAAAACACAAATCAAAGATTTTACACAAGGCTCAATAACAAAACAACTTCTTGTTTTTGTCTGGCCGTTATTTCTTTCCAATCTGTTGCAGGTTGTCTACAATATGGTCGATATGATCGTTGTCGGTAATGTCCTCGGCAAGGAAGGTATTTCGGCTGTTTCTGTCGGTGGTGATGCAAGCCACTTGCTTACGTTTATCGCAATGGGCTTTTCGAATGCTGGTCAGGTGCTTATTGCCCGTTACATCGGTGCGGACAAACGCGAAAAAATCGGCAGATTTGTCGGCACTATGTGCGGATTCCTTATAACCTGTTCACTTGTTCTGTCGGTTGTCGGTCTTGTATTTCAGAATACCATTCTGCGTCTTATGAACACTCCGACGGAAAGCTACGAGGGTGCAGCAGGGTATTCGGCAGTGTGTATGGCAGGTCTTGTCTTTATTTACGGTTACAATGTCGTCAGTGCAATTCTCAGAGGAATGGGTGACTCAAAGCATCCGTTTGTATTTATCAGTATTGCTGCCGTACTTAATCTTATCCTTGATATTATCTTTGTAGCAGGACTGGATATGGGTGCAGTCGGTGCAGCCCTCGCAACAGTAATCAGTCAGGCTGTCAGCTGTGTTTCCTGTGCAGTTTTCCTTTCAAGGCACAAAAAACAATTTGAGCTTAATATCAGATTCAAAGATTTTATAAAATGGGATAAAGCGATGCTTTCCGACCTTGTAAAGCTCGGTACTCCCATGGCAATCAAAACTGCATCAATTATGATTTCTAAACTTTTTGTCAATTCGTGGATAAATTCCTACGGCGTGGCAGTTTCAGCTTTTGCAGGCATCGCCAATAAGATCGCAAACATCAGCAATCTTGTTTCAGCAGCAATGAATACGGGCGGTTCGACACTTGTCGGACAGAATCTTGCAGCAGGGGAGTTTGCAAGAGTTAAAAAAATTCTCGGTACTCTTGCAGTAATTACACTGTCGGTTGCAACGGTGTTCTCGGTGATTATTGTTGCTTTCCCTGATTTTATTTTCGGTATATTTACAACCGATACTTCCGTGCTCAGTATTGCCGACAAGTTTATCCCGATAGCGATTCTACTCTTCTTCGGCAGCGCAATGCGTGCGATTATGAATGCTCTGCTCAACGGCAGCGGTAATTACAGAATCAACTTTGTTACCGCAATACTTGACGGAATAATAATGCGTATCGGTCTTGCACTTCTCTTCGGACTTGCAATCGGTATGAAGCACTACGGCTTCTGGCTCGGAGATGCTGTTGCAGGTTTTACACCTTTCTTTATCGGTGTTGTTTATTATGCAACAGGCAGATGGAAAAAAGATACAGGCAAATAAAACAAAGCGGTAGAGTTAAATCTCTACCGCTTGAACTTTATTCAATAATTTTATTTTACCAACTTCACAAGTTCATCAGTGTCTTCCAGACGGATTCGCTTTGAAGCAATGTATGTTCTGCCTTCGGGGCCTTTTTTTGCTTCAACAATGTCAGTGTTGTCAAAAATACCATAGGTTGAAGTAACAACTGTGCCGTCATCAAGCACAACATTACCGCAGTAACCTGTGTCTGCGTTAGCAGAATACTGAGGCTCAGTCTGACCTTTGAGGTAAGTGTGGGCAATTTTGATTCTATACTGACCTTCGCGTCCGTTTTTAAGGTCATCGTAAGTGCCGACCCAGGCAACCCAACCTTCACTGCTCCAGTCATACTGCTTTGTTCTTGCTGCTCTGGGACCTCTTTCAATTGAACGGAAAGTAATGAACAGTCTGCCGTCGTGTGTGTAGTCAGCCTTGTGACGCTCACCGTTGAGTGCTGCGGGAGCTTCAACGGGACGGCTCCAGGTTTTACCCTCGTCCTGAGAGAAAGAAAGAAGTGAATTTATCTTCTTGGAGTTGCTTCGTGAAATCAGACAAAGCTCGTCGCCTTTGCCGAAATCAGAACGTATAACCTCGACCTCACACATATTTGAACTCGCTTCATAATCACGATGTGCGGCAAAATATTTTTCAGGCTTGCTCCAGTGAGGCTTGCCATTTTCATCGAAAGAAAGGATTGTTTTGAAATTGTTGAAATTCGGATTGTGGAAAAATCCCATCCACTTGTCAACAAACTTACCGTTTTCTTTAAGCTGAGTAAGACTTGCAAGTGCAACGATCGGGATGATCGGGAAATCACTCTTTTTGTCAAAAACAAGGTCAAACTCTGTCCAGGTTTCACCTTCGTCAGAGGAAAGTGAGTAATTAAAGCCTCCGCAGGTTGGCTCATTCGGCCACTTCGGATTACCGGAAATCATAACGATTTTATCAGCTGTCTTTCCGTCGGTGAACTGCAGACGGTATACTGTCGGTGTCTCGCGTGATGTTGACCAGCTTGCAGGCTTGTTTTTAAGATCCTCTGTCCAGGAACGGCCGCCGTCAGTACTGATTTTTGTCATAACCGCGCCCTTACCGTGACCTGCAGGGTACATACAAAGGATGTTTCCGTTCTTTAAAAGAACGCTGTCAGGATGAGCCTGATAAGGCTTGGAGTTATCGACTGTAACAAGGTCGTAAAGATAATCAAACTTCGGGTCAATGCCGTCAGGCTTTACACTCAGATCAACCTGAGGGATAGTGTAATCCTTACCCTCGGTCGGTTTGATTTTTCTGAAATTGGGGTCAAAAATGTTTTTCATAAACATCATCCTTTTTAAGAATTTTATATCCAACAGTATATTAACATAAAAAGAGAAAAATGTCATTATTATTTTTGTAATAATATAAAACAAAAAAGCATAAAATAATTTAAGAAAACGCTTGACAAACGGATTTAAACAGTATATAATAATCAAGCACTCGAGAGAGTAACAACTAAATATCGCGGAGTGGAGCAGTTCGGTAGCTCGTCGGGCTCATAACCCGAAGGTCGTTGGTTCAAATCCGGCCTCCGCAACCAACAAAATCCAAGTCTCAGGACTTGGATTTCTTTTTTAGATATGGAGAACGACATGAATAATATAATAGAAATAACAAATTTTCTTGCTCCTGAGCTGGATGTATATGCACGGTTAACTGAGGTTCAGTTGTTAAACAGGGAGTTTCCCGAAAAAGGCTTGTTTATAGCAGAAAGCCCAAAGGTTATCGAACGGGCTCTTGATGCAGGGTATGAAGCGGTCTCCTGCCTTATGGAGAAAAGACATATTGAGGGCGAGGGCAAACAGATTCTTGAAAGAATAAAAGATGTTCCTGTTTTTTGTGCGGATTTTGATGTCTTGACGCAGCTTACAGGTTTTAAACTTACGCGAGGTATGCTGTGCGCGATGAAACGAAAGCAATTGCCTTCAGTAAGAGAACTCTGCGAAAATAAAAGCAGAATAGTTATACTTGATAAAGTTATGAATCCGACCAATGTTGGTGCAATAATCCGCTCAGCTGCGGCACTCGGAATGGATGCAGTGCTCCTCACTCCCGGATGCTCCGATCCTTTGTACAGGCGTGCTGCAAGAGTCAGCATGGGCACTGTGTTTCAGATCGAATGGACGTTTTTAACTGACGACAGTCTTGATGAAATAAAGTCTCTCGGATTCAAAACCGTAGCTATGGCACTTAAGGATAATTCACTTTCCATTAATGACCCAAAGCTGACACACGAAAAGAAGCTAGCTGTCATAATGGGAACAGAAGGCGACGGGCTTTCTGACCAAGTCATATCCGACTGCGATTTTACCGTAAAAATACCAATGTATCACGGTGTTGATTCGCTGAACGTTGCTGCTGCTTCCGCAGTTGCATTCTATCAGCTGGGCAATAAACCTAACGATATCTGAATCGGTGCAACTTGCTATTAAAATCCAAGTCCGAGGACTTGGATTTATTTTTAGTCAGAATTAATATTATTGTTTTTTTAGCAGAATTATGTTATATTAACACAAAGGGGGCAATGTTATGGGCTTTATTAAAACTGTTATCGCGTTATTCTTGTCAATCATTATGTTTATTTCAAATGGTGTGACCTCTTATTTTCCGGGTTTTACCAGTGAACCCTTGAGTGAAGATGAGCTTATAAAACTTGTGGGAACATTTGAGCCGAAACCACTTGCTGATGAAATTGTCGTTGTCAGAGGTCTGTCAAAGGACGAACGAGCAGCTGTTCAGTCTCTTCAGGGACTTGTCGGCAGGGAAGAGGCTTCAATTTTTATAAACTTCGGCGGTTATGAGGCAGAAGCTGAACTTAAGGACCTCGAAGAGGCAGGCTGTACTCTTCTTTATACTGACGAAAACGGTAAAAACTGGACACTTGAGAACCTTATTCCGCGTTATATGTCTCACATCAAAGATAAGGGATATGTTCTTTATACCGATTCTGATACAACCGAACAGATAAATATGGCTTTCAACTATGCAACAGTTTTTGGTTGGATAGCTGTTTCGCAGTCTGTTGAAGAAAAGGTAAAGGCAGCCGGTCTTGAGAAAAAGGAAGACCTTACAGATAATAAGCTCGACTTTACCGAACAGCGTGAGTTTTATGAAAAATACAAGAATGAATTTCGCAAGGATGCATTGATACATCTTTATTGGATGGCTTCAGGTCTTCGTGATCTCGGTATTCAGCAGAGAATCTTTATGTGTTATGTTGAAGACGATGATTATCTTGCACGTACGTTCCGCGACCGTCTTTTCAAGGATCTTGAACCTGCTTCAATGATTCTCGGATGGTGTAAGTATGAGGTTAAGTACACTCAGTGTGCATCACGTTTCGGCCATTATGTAATTCCGTCGGACCATAGCTTCAACGTCAGTGTGCTTACCTGCAACAGGGTAGAAACAAAGCCGATGGCACAGAAGGCTGAGGCTCCCGAGCTCGCCCCTGACAAGCATTATGTAGCAATCGTTTACAGTGACGGTGACAATGCTCAGTGGATTTCAAACGGTTATAAGGAATTTCACACCTGGCAGAGCTATAATATAGATACACCGATTACCTGGACTTTTGCACCGCAGATGAAGGAGTTTTCGTCAACTGCAGTTAAAAAGGCGCAGGACAACAACAATGGTGATACCTTTATCACAGGTCCGTCAGGTGCAGGATATGCACGAATTCCGTTTATGTCCTCGAAGGATGTACGCAGTTTTGCCGACCGTACGGCAGCAACAATGCTCGATTCAGGTCTTCGTATTGTAACGCTGCTCAACGATCCACCTGCAACGGCGTACGATGATTGGGTTTACGCAAACAAATTAAAGAATTTTGCAAAATATGACAACATCGACGGCGGAATACTTCAGCTTGATGATGACTATTATGCAGGCGGTCACGGTAAGGTTTATTTTGCAAATGATAAGCCGTTTATGTCTGTAAGATTTTCTCTCTGGCATCCGTCAGGCGATGCATCGCAGGTTAACAATGAATGGCTTAAAGAACAGGCAGAAATTATAAACTCGTATCCTGCCGACATTGATACAATTAACGGTTATTCTGTAATCAATGTCCATCCGTGGACGGTAGGTCCCGATGATCTTGCCTATTTTGTCAGTCAGCTTGATGACGGTGTAGTTGTGCTTTCTGCAGCCGAACTTATTGCAGCTGTAACCGAAAATATACCGCATAAAAATGCTCAACCGAAGTGAGGTGTATCATGAACTGGAACGAAAGACTTTATAAAGAAAACGAAAAACCGCTTGATACTCTTGTCAGCGGCTACTCAAATACTTCAATTTTCAGGACAATTGCTTTTGTCGGTGACAGTATGTCATCAGGTGAATTTGAAACTCTCAATGAGGACGGAACAAAGGGTTATCACGATTTTTTTGAATATTCGTGGGGACAACATATTGCACGCAAAAACGGGCTTAAGGCATACAGCTTCTCGCGCGGCGGTATGACAACAAAGGAGTACATCGAATCCTATGCGGAGGAAAAAGGCTTCTGGGACCCTGCAAAAGCTGCACAGGCTTATGTTATTGCACTCGGTGCCAACGATATAAATAATCCGGAATTACCGATTGGTTCGACTCAGGATATAAAGGAAGACTACCGTGAAAACGAAAAAACATATGTCGGTTATTATGCGGCGATTGTTGCACGTTATAAGGAAATCAGTCCCGATGCAAAGTTTTTCTTTGTAACTATTCCGAATGAGCTAAGCCGTAAAAAGAATCCGAAGGCACAGCTTATTAAAACTGAACTGTATAACCTTGTTGAGTTTTTTGACAATGCGTATATAATCGATCTTGATGAATACGGTCCTGTTTTTGATGAGCGATTTAAAGAGAAGTTTTTTATGTACGGTCATATGAATCCGTCAGGATATATTCTTGTTGCGGAGATGGTAGATTCGTATATTGACTATATTGTCCGACACAACCCGAAAGATTTTGAAAAAGTTGCTTTTATCAATCCTCCGAAAAAGGATTGGGAGTTTATAAAATAAGAGGTGTTTTATGAAAAAAATATTATCTGTTATACTTTGTCTTGTGCTTACGCTCAGTTGTGTTGCACCGTCTTTTGCAACCGAACCTGAAGAATATCCGACAGTTTATGTAATCGGCGCACATAAGAATGATATTTATAATGCTCAGGGCGAAAAGATTTACCCGTTGAATGCCGACCTCGGTGCAATCATCAAGGAAACTCTCGGTCCTTGTCTTAAAGAACTTGCTAAGGGTATGATTACCGATGATTATACTTCCTATGCCGAAGAATTTAATGCATCCTGGTCACCGATTTTCAAAGATCTGATTCTTGATAAAAACGGTGAAGTTACCAACGGAAGCTATATGCATTTCTATACTGAAACGGACCACCTTGAAGGAAAGACATCAGGTTTTGGCGTGTGGGACTGCAGATTCTGGTATGATTGGCGTGAATCACCGATGAAAACTGCGCACGAGCTCAAGGCGCACATCGATACTGTTATGGAGCTTACAGGTAAAGATAAGGTTCAGCTCATAGGCAGATGCTACGGTGCTAATGTAATTGCAGCTTATCTTGAATTATACAAAGATCACGCAAAAGCACATATTTCAGATATTACTTATTATTCCTCGTCCGCTATGGGTATTGACTTTATGAGTGCTTTGTTCTCAGGTCAGCTTAAACTTGAAAACGAAGCTATGGCAAACTTCCTTGATTTTTATGTAAATGAGAGAAATGCTGTCGGTGACGAAAACTGTGCAGGTCTTGTATCTGCTTTGGTTGAACTTCTGGAACAGGCGAATGCTCTCGGTGTTACGGGTGACGCATTTATGTCGTTTGTTGAGAACTTCAAGGCAGATTTGTTCCCGTTGATACTGCGTAATACTTTCGGCGGTTGGCTTTCTTATTGGTCAATGGTTACTCCTGAGCTTTATGAGCAGGCACGAGATTTTGTGTTCAATACGGATGAAGTCAGGGAGGAATATGCAGGCTTTATTGCAAAAGCGGATGAGTATTATTATAACGTCAGTGTAAATGTTGTTGATACAATGCTTGAAATGAAGGAAGCAGGCATCAACTTCTACATCTTTGTAAAGTATAATTTCCCTGAATTTCCGCTGTACGAGGGTGCAACAGCTCAGGGTGATGCCGATACAACTGTTTACAGACAGTCGTTCGGAGCAACAGCGGCAGAATATGACAAGGTGTTCGATGAAGAATATCTTGCATCGGTTTCTCCCGAGAATATGAAATATATCTCACCTGATAAGAAAATTGATGCATCAACCTGCCTTTTCCCCGATACAACGTGGTTTGTTAAGGATTTACATCACAACTATTTCGCACCGGTCGAACAGCCGTCAGTCGAGATTATGAGATACGATATGACGGTTGAAAGCGAAAAATATCCGCAGTATATGGTCAATGTCAATAATGCAAGCCTTGCCCCGTTGGAGGGTACGGACGATGATTATGATAAAACAGACGAGAGTTTTATTACAGCAATTGTAGATTTTACAAAGGCTTTCTTTAACATTATTGTAAAGCTTATAAAGGGCGAAAAAGTAGAGTTTACATTTGATCTTAAGGCTATTACAGGATAAAAAATCTCCCCGAAGGATTGTCCTTCGGGGAGTAATTTTTTTGTCTGTTAATCGTCAATGTTGATACCGCGCTGTTTACGGAGTTCAGCAAGCTCTGCGAAAATCTTTTCCTTCTTTTTACCTGTAAGGTTGTAGAAGAAGAGGGGAACTGCGCAAAGAAGAAGACTGATGCCCGGTACGATAGTAACGAGTGAGAACATTGCGAAATTCTGTGTTGATGTAAGGCTGTTGACTGCTTCGATAACTTCAGCACCTGAACCGACATTAAGATTCTTAACGTCAATGTTAACAACCATATACATAAGGATAATCATAACCGTTGCAAATGCATTACCGATCTTGTTAACGAATGACTGACAAGCTGAACCGAGACCGTTGTTTCTGAAACCTGTTTCCCATTCAAGATAGTCAAGACAGTCACAAACCATCGCGAATGATACGTTGTTGATAACACCGAGAGGGATTGCAGAAATGAGCATAAAGGGGATACAGATGAGAAGATTCTTTGTAGTCCAACCGACAACAAGTGTACAGCAGCTTGCTAAAAATCCGCCGACGCATGAAACGATCATAATATGCTTGTATTCATATTTTTTATAAAGTTTCGGAAGGAATATCATTGCGCCGAACATACCGATTGCCGCACAAATCTGGATAACTGTAGCAACACTTGAGATGTTTTTTGTAATGTCACTTTCGGTAAGGGGCTTTGCACCGATATAGAAGCCTGAGTAACGTGCAACGTGCGGTGCTGCAGCCTGAAGCATATAACGGCCGAAGGAAAGCATACCTGAAAGAACAACGAGCATCAAAGGCTTGCAGGTGAAGATTCTCTTGAGCGTAGAAGGCTCACCCGGTGCTCTCTTTTCAGCGTTAGGAATTTTGATTCTTTCCTTAACCTTGAAGGAAGAAAGCGTAAACAAGGGCATACCGATAACTGCCATTGTAATTGCCATAATTGCGTATTTAAGAATGTTTGCGTCGTTGAGTGACATTGTCTTGGGAAGCACGAAGCCGACAATAATCGGGAGTGCAACCGTAACAGCTGAACCGATACCGCCGACAGTTTTAGCATAAGAGATTATTTTGCCTCTTTCTTTAGCATCGGGGGTCATAACATTAGGCATACTCCAGAACGGAACATCGCTCACTGTATAAACCATACCCCACAGCACGTAAACAACTGCTGTGAACACGTAAAGCCATATTGATTGGTTCTGTGTGTCAAAACCGGGGTTTACAAACATAAGGATTGTAAGTGCTGCAATCGGAATTGCAGTTGCAATCGGGTAGGGCTTCATTCTGCCGTGCTTAAATGAATGACGGTCCATAATCATACCCATCATCGGGTCGTTGATTGCGTCCCATACACGTGCAAGAAGCATCAGCAGAATAACGAACATCGGACTCAGGAAGAGAACACTCATGTAATAGTCAGTTATGTAACTTGACATACAGCTGTAAACAAGTCCTTGTCCTAATGCTGCGATTGCATACGCTTGCGTTTCTTTTTTTGGTACATACTTTTTTTCTTCAATTTTCTGTGCCATTTTATACCTCCGAAAATTAAAAATATAACAAAATTATTCTAACATAAACGATCATTCTTTGCAATCGAATAAACATTTGACGATGTAGAAAAACAAATTTGCTTTTTGTAATATTTCACGAAAAGAAAACCCTCTGAACAGGTGATGAACCGATTCAGAGGGCTTACATTATTTAACCTGATCTTTAATTGCGTGCTCCCATTCTTTTCTCATCGGGTGGTCACAGAACTGAACAAAGCCCAGATCCCAGTTTTCATTACCTTCAATAATAACAGGACCTGAATCGGTGAAAGCAATATCCCAACCGATAGAGTGAATGTTGTAAAATTTCTTGTGAGCTTTTAATGTTAACTCGATTGCTTCATCGTACATCGGCACCTTGTAATCTTTGAATACAACTCCCGTATCAGGATGAACTTTTGTCGATGTACCGTATGTGTATTTAAAAAATCCGTCTTCCTTGAAATAACCGTCATCCTTAACGGCGACAGCAAGACCGCCTACGGCACAGTTGTCAACCTTTCCGGACATTGATGTTCCTGCACGGTGGAACTTCGCAAGAACATACGGATTTTCTCCTCTTCGCATAACTGTAATTACACGCAGAGTGTTTATTGAATGAGGATAAAGTTTTGCAGATTCCTCACATTGGACTACGCTTCTTTGCAAAACATAACCGCCGTTGGCGGGCAAATCTTTAATAACTTTTAAAAATTCACTATGGTTATTGATGTGCTCAACAAGGTTTCCGCATAATCCGTAAGCATCTTTGAAAAAATAGTCCTTTTCATCGGCTATGGCATCAAGACTGATTATGTTCATATCTGAATCAAAAAGCTTACCGTTTGAGTAAAAGGCAAAGACCTCAGGCGTAGGTAAACCAAGAGCACTCAAGGTCTTATAAAACAGGAATTTGTCTTCCAGTAAACCGGCCATTGAGTTTGGTTTGCTGTAAAGATTGAGGCGGTCACGGTTTTTCTTGAAAGTGTTTTCATAATCAACATAGTCTGTCGGGTCAGAGCCTACAATATCAAGTCCGTAAGCATTGTAATAAAAGTTTACTTCGCGATATTTAACAAACCACATAAGCAAATCAATAAAGCGTGTAACGAAAGGTTTACGCTTTTTGTTAGGAAAATATGTCGGTAAATTTGCAACCTTTATTAACTGAAGAATTACGATAAAAATTTTGACCGGGATAAATTTACGCAATTTTTTGTGTATTTTATTTTTAGCAGAGTTTTTCATAGTTCCCTCCAACATCAGTTTAACCCAATGCTAATATTGTACGACAATAGTTTAAAGTTGTCAACAACCTAACAACTTGATACACCCAGCAATACCGCAAGTCCAAAAACATTCACTGCGAGGAATACAAGCATAAAATTTCCTGCCTTGGCGTTGTCTGAACGAAGATACAGCTTTAAAGTAATCAGACTCGCGAGTGAAGCGATCGGAGTGCCCAGTCCTCCTATGTTTACGCCTTCAAGCAATTCTCTCCATTCTTCGGTAAATCCTGAAAGAAGCACGGCAGCAGGAACGTTGCTGATTACCTGACTTGCGCCGACAGCTGTCAGAAGAGTGTTCTTTTCAAGCAATGTGTGCAAAAATTCGTTTACAGCCTCAATTCTGCCAAGATTACCTGAAACTATAAAGAAGCACACAAACGTCGCAAGTAAAGCAAAATCGGGCTTCAGAATCACTTTTCGGTCAATAATGAATATAAGAATCACAACTATTCCGAGCATAACTCCGAAATGAAGAACCCTGAATACTGTCAGAAGACATACGATGAACAATACAGTATAAATAACGAGATTTTTCGGATTATTTATTTTTTCAGGTGTAAGTGATACTTCGTTTAAGTTCTTAGGCAGAACGGGTAATGAGGCGAGGCTGAGGAGAATAAGGCTTACAGCGGTCAACGGTAATGTTACCGAGAAAAATTCACTTGCTGTAAGGCTGTATTCTGAATAAAGAAAAAGATTCTGAGGATTACCCACAGGTGTTGCCATGCTGCCGAGATTAGCTGCAACGGTTTGCAGTACAAGTATCGGTACAACAGATTTTTCGCAATTCATCTGTGAAAGAAGACCGATTGTGAACGGAACAAACACAAGCAGCGCAACATCGTTTGTAACAAGCATTGAGCTGAAAAAGGGGAGGAGAACGAGAATTAATCCGAGCAGTCTTCCGTTTCTGATTCTTCTGAGAATTTCATAAGTAAGGCAACGGAAAACACCGCACTTCTGAAAGCCTGCAACAACAGCCATCAGACACAGCAGAAGACTTAAAACGTGCAGGTCTATATAGCCGATATATTGGTTATCGGGAGGAACGAAAAACATCGTTGCTACTGCACAGATAAGCGAAATGAACAGAACAGCTTCTTTTTTGATAAAATCCTTAATTTTTTGCATAAAATCACCGCAGATATACTAACATAACAAAATTTATTTTGCAACAAAATTAACCTCGGTGTACCGATTTTGATACACCGAGGTTTTAATATTAAAGTATCTTACCTATGAAATAAATAATTACATTGAGTACATTGTTCAGTACATATCTTATACCTGACCAGATGTACGGTGATTCGAATTCCCACTCGTCGGGGCTTTCAAGGAAGCTGCCGAGTGAACCGTCATATTCGTAAGGCTCAAGGAATGCTTTTGTATGCATCTTTGCAATACAGAGATTCTTACAAGCCTGACGCAATGCGTTACCAAAACCTACAGGATCTCTGTAATATGCGTTTGTAACAGAAATATAGTGTGAAGGAAGGTTGACTGCCCAGATACCTGAAAGTATTGTGTCGTTGCCGTTATAAACTGCGATAACAGGACTCATATAACCTGAGCCTGTGAAGTTCCAGGAGTAGTCTGAAACAACAAATCCTTCAAATCCCCATTCGTTACGGAGAAGGTCGTTAAGAAGTGCTGAGCTGCCGCCGCACCAGTTGGTGCCGATACGGTTGAAAGCAGACATCATACCTTTGCACTGTGTTTCCTTAACGGGAATCTCGAATGCCTTGAGGTAAATTTCACGCATTGTCTGCTCGTCTGCCCATGTGAATACACCTTCGCGGTGTGATTCCTGATCGTTCATAACAAAATGCTTCATTGTAACAACAAGATTCTGCTTGTGACAGCCCTTGATAACAGCTGAAGCCATCTTGCCAGAAATCAACGGATCTTCTGAATAATATTCAAAGTTTCTGCCGCCGCGGGGATTTCTGTGAATGTTGGCGCCTGGTGCATACCAGATGTCTGTGCCCATATCCTTGGCTTCCTTACCTACGCCTTCACCGAACTGTTCTGCAAGTTCCGTGTTCCATGTGCATGCAAGTGCTGTCTGGCAGGGGTAAGCAGTACCGCTGTCGTCATAAACAAGACCGTTCTGTCCTTTGATGCTTGACGGGCCGTCATTATCCCATGTGTGCGGGATACCGAGACGTTCAACACCTCTTGTGTTGTAACCTCCGTCAATAACCATCATTGCCATTTCATCGAGTGTAAGCTGATCAAGGAACTTGTCCCAGAGACTTTCGTCTTCGTAAACATCCTGAAGAGTAATAACCTCATCATATTCTACACCCATCTTCGGTGCTTCGCCCTCAGTCTGAGGCTCGGGAAGCTGATCAACGTTCTTGATTTCCTTTGTTGCCTCAAGCTCTCTTAATACAGGATATGTGTTTTCAAAATCAGATCTTGAAAGTACGGGGAAACCGCTGTAAACATCATCAAAAAGATTATTGATTTCGGTTCCCGTAACATCGTCATGCTTTATGATCGTATCTTCTTTTACCTCATAGTCGAAAGAATCAATATGTTCTCTGACATTTTCACCGAGGATGATTTTATATGTACCTTTTTCAAGCACCCATGCCTCATTGTTTTTGTGGTCATAAGATGCCATATCGTCAGCATCAAATTCGACTGTAAGAGTTTCACTCTCACCGGGAGCAAGAATATCGGTTTTTGCAAAACCGCCGAGGCAGATTGTGCTCTTTTCGATTCCGCCCTCATAGTAAGGTGCACTGTAATAAATCTGTGCAGTTTCTTTACCGCTTACATCACCTGTGTTTGTTACCTTGACTTCAACCTTAATCTTACCGCCGCTTGTACTGTAATCTACTATTTCTTTTGAGAAAGAAGTATAAGAAAGACCGTAGCCGAAGGGGAACTGTACCTTGTCCTTTGCAAAGGTTTCAAAATAACGGTAACCGACATAAATACCCTCAAGGTATTCAACGTAATATCCGCCACCTTTATACTTATTGTCACCGAAGCACTCGTTTGACGGATGGTCGCTTACCTTATAAGCAACTGTGTCTGCAAGCTTACCTGACGGATTGATTTTACCGTTAAGCACCTGAGAAACTGCTGACATACCGAATTCACCGGGAATCCAGATGATTGCCGCTGCCTTGATGTTTTCGTAATCCTCAAGCCAACCCATTTCCATAACATTGGCAGTGTTGAAAAGAACGATTATGTTTTCAAAGTTTGCATTAAGCTTTTCAAAGAGTGCAATTTCTTCTTCTTTTAACTGAAGAACTTCTTCGGTAAGGTCAGTGCCCTCAGCACTTGTACGGCTGATGATAACAACTGCTGTGTCGGAAAAAGCCTTTGCATTGCCGATAACCTCATCGTCGAGCTTATTGATGTCAAGTTCATCGAGGGAGCTCTTTGCAAAAATCAGAGCAAGAAGATTATTGGCAACAGTGTTGTCAGTCTTCGGCATAGCGTTACCGCCGCAATATTTTTCGTATAGGTCACGGAGCTCTGTGTTATATTCAATGTTTTCTGCTTCAAGTGCATCGTAGAATGTAACAGGGTCTTCAGAGATAACACTGCCTGAGCCTGAACCGCCGATGAACGGACATACGGAACCTGCACCGAAAACATTGAGCTTCTGATTTTCGAGAGGAAGCAAGTCGTCTTCGTTTTTCAGAAGGACAAGACCTTCGCCCTCAATCTGAATTGCTGTCTGTGATGTTTCTGCGATAATATCGGGACTGATGTCACCACTCATCGCAAATGCATGGGGGAGGACCGAAAACGCCATCACCAATGCAAGGAAAACTGACAAAAATTTAGTAAAGCCCTTTTTCATATAAACACCTCACAATAATTGTTAAATACATAATACAAAATAATTGCACCGTCTGTCAATATTTTTATTAAACTTGATTATTGTACAACTTTGTAGTATAGTAATATCATAATTCTGAAAAGGAGAAATGTAATGAAATATATCAACACTTATTCAGACGAAGTAAAGGTATCACAGGTGGCACTCGGTTGTATGCGTATCTCTTCGATGACACCTGACGAAACCGAAAAATACATCTCAACCGCAATTGATCTTGGCTATAATTACTTTGACCACGCAGATATTTACGGCGGAGGTGAATGTGAAAAGGTATTCGGCAAGGCTCTTGCGCTCAACAAAAGCCTTCGCGATAAAATAATCATCCAGACAAAGTGCGGTATCCGAAAGGGTATGTATGACTTCTCAAAGGAGCATATTATTTCGAGCGTGGACAATTCACTTAAAAATCTTGGTGTGGAAAAAATTGACGTTCTGCTTCTGCATCGTCCCGATTTGCTTATGGAGCCCGAAGAGGTAGCCGAGGCTTTTGATTACCTTGAAACAAGCGGTAAGGTCGGTGCGTTCGGTGTATCTAACCACAGCGCATCACAGATAGAACTTCTTAAAACAGCAGTAAAGCAGGATATCAGAATCAACCAGATGCAGCTGAGCGTTACCAATGCAACAATGATAAGCAGCGGCGCAAATGTCAATCTGCAGAATAGGGATGGTACCAACTATGACGGATATCTTCGTGACTACTGCCGACTTAACGGTATAACAATTCAGCCGTGGTCACCGCTTCAGCACGGATTCATTTCAGGAACATTCCTCGGCAATTCCGATTTTCCTGAGCTTAATGAAAAACTTAAATTATTAGCTGAAAAATACGATGTGACGGATACCGGTATTGCAATTGCATGGCTTCTTCGTCTGCCTGATAAAATGCAACCCGTTGTCGGAAGCATTAATCTTGAAAGACTTGCTGATATCGCAAAAGCGTCCGATGTTGTTCTTTCAAAAGAAGATTGGTACGACATTTATCTCACCGCCGGATATAAATTGCCGTAAAACAGGTTGGATGTTTTACTCAATTCAAAAACTGATTTTTGTACATAGTTTACAAAAATCAGTTTTTATTCTTTTTATATAGTAAAATAATTGTTTTTATGGTATAATCCATCTGTTATAATTTAATGTCTGTGAAAACAGGCATATTCAGAAAAGGGGCTGAAGTTTTGGCAGGTAAAGCAGGTATTGCTCAGAAAGCTAACAACTTATTGTCGGATTTGAAAGTTTACTGGAATAATCCGATGCCGGGTCGATATATGACCTTCAAAGAAATCGCCGCTTACGCAGGTGGCGGTATTGGTGCGTACTTCCTTATTTATATGGGAGGTCAGCTCATCGTCAACATCAACAATATGATCGTCGGCGGTGCAATCGGTGTTTCGCCGACTCATATGTACATCCTTTACATAATCGCAACAATTGCCAATATTCCGCTTACTGCGATCAGAGCGAATATGATTGATAACACGCGTAACAAAGCCGGTAAGTACAGACCGTATCTTCTTTCAATGGGTATCCCGACAGTGCTTATTGTACTTGGATATGTTTATTTCCCGTATAATATGCTCTATGATTTCTTCCCGATGCAGGCATTCGGTTTTGAAGGCGGATATATAGCTAAGCTGATTGTAGTTCTTATCTTCAATCTACTGTTACAGTTCTTCTTCTACTTCTTCCAGGATGCATATACAAACCTTATCCACGTTCTTTCTCCGAACACTCAGGAGAGAACTGACGTACTTGCAATCAAGAGCGTTGTCTATTCACTTGCTCCGTCAATCGCAAACGCTGTTCTTCCTATGATTTCCAAGGTGCTTACAGATAACGATCTTTACGATATCAGAGTATACCGTGTCGGTTATCCGATTTTTGCCGTATTCGGTGTTGCTCTTACTGCTATTGTTTTTGCAAACACAAAGGAAAAAATTGTTCAGGCTAAAACAAGAGTTGTTCAGGTAAGATTTATGGATTCTTTCCGCGAGGTTGCAAGAAACAAGTATTTCTGGATCATTGCACTTGCAGGATGGTTAGGTTTCCTTGAGTCATCATACGGCAACATTATGTCCTGGACATATAACTACGGCCATGCATGTGACGGTGTGGTTATGGGTATTATCAACACTGTTGTCGGTAATGCATCTATGTGGGGTATGATTATTGCTCCGTTCTGCATCCGCGCATTTGGTAAGAAAAAGGTTCTTGTCGGAATCAATACAATGAATATCATTTGTATTCTTGCCATGGGACTTAACAAGTCGAGTATCTGGTGGTTGGCTTTATGTGTGTATTTCAACTGGCTCTTCGGTGCGTTTGAACAGATTACGGCGCCTGCAATCCAGGCTGATATCCGTGACTATCATCAGTACAAAACAGGCGAACGTATCGACGGTATGTTTGCAACAGTTTCAACTATCGGTAATATAGTAACGCTTGTAACATCTTCAGTTCTTCCGTTTGTATATGAAAAATACGGAATTTATGAAGGTAACGGATATAAGGATTCTCCGTTCGATATCCTTGACGTAACTACAGGTAAGCCCGGTCTTCTTGAAGACATCATCGGAGCTCTTATTATAATGGCTGCAGTCGGTGCCTTCCTCAATATGGTTCCGTATCTCTTCTATGACCTTACAGAAAAACAGCAGAAGGGTATTGTCCGTATTCTTAAAATACGTGCTATGTTTGAAGACTACGGTAACGGTGTCACAAACGACCGTACTCTTGTTGAGGCAATTGACATTATCCGTGAAGCTAAGGATATGGTTAACAAGGAGCCTGTTGCAGTTACAAAGGCTGACAAGAAAAAGGACAAGAAGGCTTATAAAGAAGCTCTCAATTATAACGAAGAAATCGAGATTTCAAAGCTTGTCTGTGCAGAACTTGATAAGTTTGAGAGTGATGAGTATAAAACAAAGCTCAAGGCAAACGCTGCAGTTTATAACGCAGGTCTTGCAGGTCTCTTCCATGCTGAAAAATCAGCAATTCAGGCTGAGTTTTCAGCAGCAAAGGCAATGCCGAAAAACACTGAGGAGGAAAAAGAACTCCGCAAGTTCTCTCTTGAGGTCGCAAGACGCAAGCTTACATCACGTGCTGCGATTGATGCTCACTACAAGTCACTTTCAGATTTTGTTCAGCCCGATTTCTCAGTCCTTGAGTCATACTATGACGCAGAGGATGCTTGTGATGAGAAGTTAAGAAATCTTTACGCACAGCAGGCAGAAGCAAAGAAGCAGAAGAACAGTGCTGCCGCAAAAGAGCTTAAGCTTGAAATTCAGCGTGTAAAGACAGAAAAGGCAAAGGCTCAGAAGGCTGCAAAGGCAGAAATGGATCTTCACGCTGCATTCGCTCGTGCCGCAAAGCCGTATCTTGATGCTGAAAAGATGATGAAAGAAAAAGAAAATTATGCTCATTACGAAGAACTTGCAGCAAAATATGACGCAGCGAAAGTGCGCATAGCTGAAGAAGACAGACTCAATGCCGAAGAACAGGCAAGAGCTGAAGCTGAAAAGAAGGCAGATAAAGAACGCCGTCTTGCAGAAAAAGCAGCTGCAAAAAAGATGAAAAAGAATAAATAATATTAAAGAGAACTGTCAGAAACGGCAGTTCTCTTTTTTTCTGTACCTAATACAGTACTCTGATATACTTGTAATCAAGATTTTACTTGTACATTATTGTTTGTGTGTTACAATGTTGATGGTGATAGTTATGCTTACTGATCTATACGTTAAATCAATATTTGTACGGGATGATATTCCTGCAGATAATTATATATCGTCATTGCCGGCGGTTGCATGGTTGCAGGATGAAAGAATCATACTTAATAAGCCCGTCACTTTTATAGTAGGGGAAAACGGAACAGGAAAGTCCACATTGATTGAAGCATTGGCGATTTCACTCGGTTTCAATCCCGAGGGAGGGACGAAAAACTTTAACTTTTCGACTGAGAATTCCCACTCTGTTCTTTATAAATTTATCGAGGTAGCAAAAGGTGCACGAAGACCGAAAGACGGCTTTTTTCTGCGTGCGGAGAGCTTTTATAACGTTGCATCAAATATTGACCAAATGGACAGAGAGCCTTCGTTTTCACCACTGGTTATCAACAGCTACGGCGGAGTGTCTCTGCATAAACAATCTCACGGTGAAAGTTTTATGGCACTTGCCGAGAATCGTTTTGGTGGTGAGGGGATTTATATTCTTGATGAGCCTGAATCTGCGCTTTCTCCCATGCGCATTATGCGTCTTATGTGTTTGATGAATAATCTGGTCAGAAATGATTCGCAGTTCATCATTTCTACTCATTCACCGATATTGATGACATATCCGGATGCACAGATTCTTGAAATAACAAGCAACGGAATAAATGAAGTTACGTACGAGAAAACCGAGCATTACTTGGTTACAAAACGCTTTTTGGAAAACCCCGAAAAGATGTTTTCTGTTCTGTTTGACAATATTGAGGATTAATTCAAATTTTCTGAATTTTTTTCAAAAAAATATTGAAAACTATATTATATGGTGATATAATTTATTGTCGTAAAAAAGTGTATATATGTTTTTGCATATAAAGGAGTTGTTCATTATGAGTCGTATGATAGGTACAGTTTCTCGCGGT
Source organism: Acutalibacteraceae bacterium (assembly GCA_045648745.1). Classification (GTDB taxonomy): domain Bacteria; phylum Bacillota; class Clostridia; order Oscillospirales; family Acutalibacteraceae; genus CAG-488. Next base: position 46,731 of record JAZROM010000012.1, read on the forward strand.
GTCAGAGCACCGATTATCAAAGAGGGCGACGATATCGTTGAAATCGTAACATCTTCAGTTCTTGAAGCTTCCGAAGATGCCGGCTTCAAGTTCAATGATCGTGATATAGTTGCAATGACAGAAGCTATCGTTGCAAGAGCACAGGGTAACTACGCAACAGTTGATGATATTGCTGCAGATGTTAAGGCAAAGTTCGGCGGCGAAACAGTCGGTGTTATTTTCCCGATTCTCAGCCGTAACCGTTTTGCAATCTGCCTTCGCGGCATTGCTAAGGGTGCAAAGAAAGTTGTTATTATGCTTTCATATCCCTCTGATGAAGTTGGTAACCACCTCATTTCAATGGACGCTATTGATGATAAGGGTGTTGACCCGTTCAAGGATGTTCTCTCAACTGCAAAATACCGTGAGCTCTTTGGTTATGAGAAGCACACATTCACAGGTGTTGACTATGTTGAGTATTACGAAAACCTTGTACGCGAGTGCGGTGCAGAATGCGAAATCATCTTCGCAAATAATGCTAAGGCAATTCTTGATTACACAAAGAATGTTCTCTGCTGTGATATTCACACAAGAGCACGTACAACGAGAATCCTCAAGGCTGCAGGTGCTGAGATCGTATACGGTCTTGACGAAATTCTCAACGCTCCGGTAAACGGCAGCGGCTTCAATGCTGACTACGGTCTTCTCGGCTCAAACAAGGCAACAGAAGATAAGGTTAAACTCTTCCCGCGTGATTGCCAGCCCGTTGTTGATGCTATTCAGAAGAAGCTCTTCGAAGCAACAGGCAAGAAGATTGAAGTTATGGTTTACGGCGACGGTGCATTCAAGGATCCTGTAGGCAAGATCTGGGAGCTTGCTGACCCCGTTGTTTCTCCCGCATACACAAGCGGTCTTGAAGGTACACCTAACGAGCTTAAGCTCAAGTATCTTGCTGACAATGAGTTTGCAGCACTTTCAGGTGACGAGCTTAAAGAAGCTATCAAGGGCAAGATTCAGGAAAAGGACGACAACCTTGTAGGTAAAATGGCTTCAGAGGGTACAACTCCGAGAAGACTTACTGACCTCATTGGTTCACTCTGCGACCTTACATCAGGTTCAGGCGATAAGGGTACACCGATTGTCTTCATTCAGGGTTATTTCGACAACTACACAACAGACTGATAAAATCAAGTGCCTTATGTTGAACATAGGGCACTTTTATTATAAAAGGTGACTGATTATGAAACAGAACGTATATGATTTTTTAAACACACAGAACATAAAATACGAAGTAACCGACCACGCTGCGGTTTATACAATGGAAGAAATGCAGGCAGAGGGACTCGATAAGCTCGGCACAATCTGCAAAAATCTTTTCATCCGTGACCAGAAAGGTAAAAAACACTTTCTGATTACTGCTGACGATGCAACACACATCAACTTAAAAGAAGTCGGTGCAAAGCTTGAAGCAGGTAAAGTCAGCTTCGCATCTGCCGAAAGACTTGAAAAATACCTCGGTGTAACTACAGGCTGTGTTTCACCGTTTGGTGTACTTAATGATACTGAACACGCAGTAACGGTTGTTCTCGATAAAAAACTTGAGGGACTCGACCGTCTCGGAGTTCATCCGAACGATAACACATCAACTCTCTTCCTCTCATTCAACGACCTTGTAAAATCAATCGAAGCAATCGGAAACAACTACATTATTCTTGATTTTGAAAGTTGAGAAAACAGTCAAAGAACGGATTTACCATTCTTTGACTGTTCTGTTTTTTTGTATAACTATTGATTTTTATGTAAATAATGCTATAATTCCCTTAAGGAGGAATTAATAATGAAAAGAAAGTTAATGAGTTGGATTTTAGCAATTGTTATTGCTTTTTCATCAATGCTTTTGCCGAATGCTGTTGTTGCAGCAACAGCGGAGGAAGACAATGCATCGCCCACGGTTCTTGTCGAAACACTGTCAGTTTCACAGAAAAAGGTCATCACCGGTGATACTGTCAGAGCAAGTGTAGTCATAACTGATGATTCGTTCATAACTGAGGCATACATTTTTTATGAATCACCTGAAACACAAACGGTATTATTTATGCCTATGCTCAAAAATGCCAATACCGGAAAGTTTATTGTTGATATGCCTGTCGACAATTATACAGAATGCGGAGATTGGAATGCAATTTGTGTTGCAGCTGTTGATGAACACGGTAACGAAATTATTGTAGGTGATTCTGAAGAAGCAGATATTAAAGCTGATCTCAGCAAGGCAGACTTTACGGTTATCAATGTGTTTGCACAGGGAGAACCGCCGCATGATTACAGAATAACGGTTGACCAGACACTTCAGCTTGAAGTTCTGTCCAAGAAGGAAGTCAGATGGACATCATCTGACGAGACTGTTGCAGTTATATCTGACGTCAAGTTTGGTGACGAATATGATTCCTTTGCCCATGCATACAAGGGCAGTTGTACCGTTGTTCCTGAAAAGACAGGTCTTGTTGACATTTTGGCAGAAGATGTTGACGGAAATGTCATAGGTGCAGCGAGAATTCTTGTTGTAAAATCAGTTGAATTCTATAAAGTTTATTTTGATTACCAGGGCGGAAAAGTAGGCTTGGAATATATTGAAGTTCCAGTAGGATATGCTGTGGAACTGCCCACTTCTCATAAAGACGGAAGCAGTATTGCAGGTTGGTCACGCAATCCTGATGCCCTCAAAGGTGAATTTTTTGCAGGAAATTATTTTGTGCCTGACAATGATGTAAAACTCTATGCCGTATGGACAAAATCACAATCATCATACAGTCCGCCGCCGATTGAGTTGAAGTTGAATCTGAATGACGGCACAACATCTCCCGAGGTTATCGAGTTTGATGATTTGGCACGTTATGTATTGCCTGAGCCCAAAAGGGAAGGGTATACCTGTATCGGTTGGTCAGCTCAAAAGTATGCGGTTATTCCTAAATATACCTGTGGTAGTAATATTGCGGTAAGTAAAGATATGGAGTTATATGCCGTCTGGATAGAAAACGGACCCGAAGAAAGCTATGACTATGTTGTTCAGATGCATGAACAGCCAAAAATTGAATTTAAATCTTTTTATCAGGTTAAGAAGTGGGTTTCTTCAAACGATTATGTTGCGTTTCCGGACAGATACACCATAACGACAGATAATGCACCTGTCGAGGAACGTGATTATCACTGTACTATTGTTCCGAGAAGGACCGGAACGACCGAGTTTTTTGCTCTTGATGAGAATGATTGTATAATCGCTTCATTCAGGGTGCTTATCAAAGAAAGTACAGAACTGTTAACAGTTGAGTTCGATACAACAGGCGGCGACGAGTTGGCTCCTGTTAAGGATATAAAATATAATAACTTTATAAAGTTGCCGACTCCGACAAGAGACGGGTATGTTTGCCTTGGCTGGTCAAAAGATGAGAAGGCGACCAAGGTTGATTATAAGTGTTCTGCATTATATACAGTAAGAGCGAATACAACTCTGTATGCTGTCTGGCATAAGCTTGACCCTGATGGTTATCAGGTTGTGTTTGACTATAATGACGGTACAGGTACTACTGAAAAATTTGAAGTTAATTACGGCGATTATGTAGTACTGCCTATACCCACCAGAGAAGGATATATTTGCCGAGGTTGGGCAACAAAAAAAGATACAGCTTATCCCAATTATTCCTTGTCTAATAATTATGACATATTGATTAAGGAAGATGTGGTTCTTTATGCTGTATGGGAAAGTGTTGATACAATTCTTTATAATTTGAATCTGTATCCGAACATAGGTGATCCGTATTACACGGGTCAGGGTGTATATACCTATAAATTAAAGTACGGTGATGGAGTGTACCTGCCTGAGCTAAAAGCAAACGGATACACTTGTATCGGATGGGCGACATCACCTACGGCAAGTCAGGTTGCGTATGATTGTGGCAAATTTTTTGTTCCGAATACCCATACTGCACTTTACGCAGTGTGGGTTGAGGATTCAGATATAACGATAGGTGATGTGAACGCTGACGGTAATATCAATTCAACAGACGCTTTAATGGCTTTGCAGCATACGGTTGGTAAAATAGTTTTAAGTGGTAAGGCATTAGCATGCGCTGATACAAATAATGACGATGAGGTTAATTCTACTGATGCATTGATAATTTTACAGTATACCGTAGGAAAAAGAACTGAATTTTAAATAATAAAGGGACTGCCTCGCAGTCCCTTTTGTTGTTAAGCAGATTTATGAAGTTTTGTCTAGGAATCCGCCAAATACGGTTCAAATCAACAGGTCTTTTGATGAACGTACTTAGATTTTTACACAATAATAGTTAAGATAATGTTCCTGTCCGCCCAGATCGTATTTATACTTTTCGTTACCTTTTGTCAGATCGAGAGTAACCGGATTACCGGTTTCATAGCTGCTTTTTATAAAGCTGGAAATACCGAGCATGCCGGGTGAATACTTGGAATATGCTTCGTCAAACGTAACTATCATAACGGATATGCTGTCATCGTTTTTTAAGCCGAAACAAAATCCTATGGGGGTTTGATTGCCTTTGATTATAAGTATGAAATTGTTTTCAGAATTCTTTTGCATTGTTCTGGTTAAATAATTTGATTCAGACAGTCTTTGTGCAAGCTTTTCATTATATTTTTTGTAATATGTTGATATTAACTTGGCTTTTAAACTGTCTTTCACAACAGTATTCTGAGAAGCAACACGTCTTCTGTATATATTATACAGAGTTGTTGCTGTTTCTTCGTTAACAGAATTGCAAACCTCTATTGAAATGTTTATATTATCTTTGACTGCTCGGTTATTAGCTGTGCGTATATTTTGCCGTACACTTTTACTTAAAGATTTGTTATAAGTTTCGTAGTTTTCCTCAGGAATAATTTTTACGCATGTTGCCTGATTGATTTTTATAGAATTATTTCTTTTAGACAGATACTGATCTAACTCTGTGCCTGAAATGACTTGTTCAAAAAAGAATTTCTTTATTTTGAATTCTTCAGCAATAAATGTTAAAATCGCTTCAAAACATTCAGGTGAAAATTCATTGTAAATAAAAGACAGATAGTCTGAATGTGTTGTAGTTCCGATTATATATCCGCCCTTGTTAATGCCGAGACCTTTAATTGATACTCCGTGCTTTACATAATGAACGGGTGCTATCATAACAGGTATATTGTTTTCTGTAGCTAAAATGTAAAAGGCTCTGACATTATTTTTATATGCACGGTTGAGATATAAACGGTTAATTTCGGCACACCATTCATATGACTGGAAACAAGTCATATCAGCACCTTTTTCAAGACTTTTCCATGCCTTTTCCAACTTATTAAAATCATAGGGTGTAAAGATAGTTATATCCATACTGTCACTTCCACAAAAATACTGCAAATCAATTGTATAATATCATTTCAAAGTGTTGAAGTCAACAACAATGAACACGAATCTTACTTCTATAATCAGACACGAAAACATTCGATTTCGTCAATCTCAGCCGTTATGTCTTCAAGAAATCTTCTGCACTCATCATCCTTTGCAAGAATCTTACCAACCTTTTTGACAGCCTTGAAAAACTTAGGGTCAAATTCAATCTCATCACTGTGTTCAATCAACGGACAAAGCCTCATAGCCCTCAGATCAGGCTCGACAAAAATTTTGCCGCTTTCACTGATTGTGGGAAAAAACGGAAAAATTCTGCACGAAAGGGGACGGCTGTCTCTGTCACAGGTGCCGTTACACACGGCGAGTCGCTGGCCGTTTTCTGCTTCAATAACAGTCAGCGGACTTTCTTCCCCCGGGAAAAGAAGCATTCCCGTACGACTGTCACCTTTACAGCAAGCACCACCGCACAACTGACCGCAGTCAACTTTAAGGGGGGTCAAATTTTTCATAATCTTCAAAATTTTGTCATAATCTGCACATTTCATACTCTCAACTCCAAAAATATTATACCATACAACTGTTTTATCATCAATATTCCCGATTGAAATATATGCATTAATATGTTACAATAAGTCGAAAATGTAAAAAAGGATGTTTATTATGAAGATAGCGGTTATTAACGGAAGTCCTAAAGGTAAATACAGCATTACTCTACAGACAGTTCTTTATCTTGAAAGGAAATATCCCGAACACGAGTTTTGTGTCCTTCACGCAGGTCAGAAAATTAAATCTCTCGAAAAGGATTTTTCAAAAGCCAAGGAATTGCTTGAAACATCTGATGCAGTTCTTTTCTCGTATCCTGTCTATACCTTCCTTGCTCCCTCACAGCTTCATCGCTTTATTGAACTTGTAAAGGAAAACGGCATTGACCTTAAAGATAAATACGCTACACAGATTTCAACATCCAAACACTTCTATGACATAACTGCACATAAATATATTGAAGAAGTTTCACTCGATATGGGAATGCGTTATATCCGCGGACTTTCTGCAGATATGGAAGATCTGCTTGAGGAAAATGGCAGGGAAGATGCAGAAAAATTCTTTGACCGTTTCCTTTGGGCAGTCAATGAAGAAATTTATACTTCTGCTTCAGCAAAATCATCTGATTATGTTCCTGTTCCTGCAACTCCTGCTCAGCAGAATTCCGCGCAGAAGGACGACAAGGATATAATAATTCTCACTGACGAGACTGACCTCACATCCTCCTTAAGCACAATGATTGACCGTTTCCGTGCAGTATTCGGATATAAGACACGCATTGTGAATATTTCAGAATTCCCTCTTGCAGGCGGCTGTCTCGGCTGCTTCCGTTGTGCTGTCAGCGAGAAATGTGTTTATAAGGATAATTTCGATACATTCCTTCGTGAAAATATTCAGAAAGCCGATGCAATTGTATACGCGTTCACCATTTCAGACCATTCAATGGGTTCACGCTTCAAGATGTATGATGACAGAAACTTCTGCAACGGACACAGAACCGTTACCGTCGGAATGCCTGTCGGCTACCTTGTATCGGGTAATTATTCACAGGAAAATAATGTTATTACCGTTATTGAAGCGCGAAGCGAAACAGGCGGCAACTTCCTTGCAGGAGTTGCAACCGATGAACGCGATACAGACAAGCAGATTGACACACTTGCAAAGTCAATGAAGTTTGCACTTGAAACAAAGCACACTGCACCTGCTAATTTCTGGGGTGTCGGCGGTATGAAAATCTTCCGTGACCTCATTTATCAGATGCGCGGTATGATGAAAGCCGACCACAAGTTCTACAAAAAGCAGGGGATATACGACTTCCCACAGAAAAACAAGGGCAAGGCGATGCTTATGTATGCTGTCGGTGCACTTCTTTCAAGTGAGAAAATTCTCTCAAAAATGGGTAACAGAATGAACGAAGGTATGCTTATGCCTTATGAACAGATACTTAAAAAGCTTGATGCTGAAAACCAAACGGAAAAAGTACCTGAAAAAGAAACAGTAACTAAATAATGCACAAAACCCACGACTCAGGTCGTGGGTTTATCTTTTATAAAAGCTTTCTTAATTCATCCATTCGTTCTCTTGTCGGCTCGGGTGTGTCCGCTAACGGGAAAGGGATGCCGAGATCCTGATATTTGGTTTCACACATTTTACGCAATGCTAGCAATTCGACTGAATCAACGCACTTGTGTGAGTCACGGATTGCTTTTAATTTTTTAACGTTTTCCTCAGAATCGTTAAGTGTCGGAATAATAACCTGACGCAAGGTTGTCGGTATGCTTTTACTGTCAAGATAATCGAGAAAATCAATCACGCCTAACATGCCGCAGCCGGCGTGTTCGAGGTAATCTGCATCATTTGTATACTTGATATCGAGCAACACTCTGTCAGTCACGTCAAGAAGCATTTTAACTCTGTCATTCATAACCGAGCCTGATGTGTCAAGACAGGTGTTTATATCGTTTTCGTGGCAGAGAGTGAACAGCTTGGCAACTTCTTCTGCCTGCAGAAGCGGTTCACCGCCTGAAACAGTGATTCCGCCGTCTTTGCCGAAATATTCCTTGTATCTTGCGGCACGGTTTGCAATGTCTTCGGGTGTGAAATCTTTTCCCTGAGTACCGTCCCAGGTGTCAGGATTGTGACAGCACTTGCACCTTAAATGACATCCTTGTGTGAACACTACAAAGCGCACACCGGGTCCGTCAAGTGTGCCGAGAGACTGTATCGAGTGGATTTTCATAATTACATAGCCTCGTGGAATGTACGGCTGATAACCTCTCTCTGCTGTTCGCGTGAAAGCTTGTTGAAGTTAACAGCATAACCTGAAACTCGGATTGTAAGGTTCGGATAATCTTCGGGATTTTCGTAAGCCTTGAGAAGTGTCTCGCGATTCATAACGTTTACATTGATGTGATGTGCCTTCTTTGCAAAATATCCGTCAAGGATTGCAACAAGATTCTTGCTTCTTTCCTCTTCGTTAGTGCCGAGTGTCTCAGGAGTAATCGAGAATGTGTTTGAAACACCGTCACGGCAATCGTCGTAGCTGATTTTTGCAACTGAGTTAAGCGATGCGAGAGCACCGTTTTCCTCACGGTTATGCATCGGGTTTGCACCGGGTGCGAAGGGTTCGCCATCGCCTCTGCCGTCAGGAGTTGCTGCCGTGTTCTTGCCGTACATAACATTTGATGTGATTGTAAGTACTGAAAGTGTATGAACAGCATTTCTGTATGTCGGAGTCTTGCGAAGCTCAGTTATAACCTTGTGAGCCATATCTTTTGCGATAAGGTCAACACGGTCGTCGTCGTTACCGAATTTCGGGAAATCACCGACAGTTTCAAAGCCTTCGATGAAGCCGTTTGTGTTTCTTATCGGACGTACCTTTGCGTGCTTGATAGCTGAAAGTGAGTCTGCTACAACGGAAAGACCTGCTATACCGAAAGCCATAAAACGCTCAACCTCAGTGTCGTGAAGGGCCATCTGAGTTTTCTCGTAAGCGTATTTGTCGTGCATATAGTGGATAACATTCATCGTGTTGACGTAAAGATGCATAAGCCACTCAATATACTTGTCAAAACGCTTCATAACCGTATCAAAATCAAGGCTTGTTCCCTCAATAACGCTCATCTGCGGACCAATATGCATTTCGCTTGATGTATCATAACCGCCGTTAAGTGCGATAAGAAGAAGCTTTGCGAGGTTGCAGCGTGCGCCGAAGAACTGCATTTGCTTACCGATTTTCATTGCTGATACACAGCATGCGATAGCGTAATCGTCACCGTAAATCGGACGCATAACATCATCGTTTTCGTATTGGATTGAGTCAGTATCTACTGAAACCTTAGCGCAGAAACGCTTGAAGCCTTCGGGAAGCTCGGTAGACCAGAGAATTGTAATGTTCGGTTCGGGTGATGAGCCGAGAGTGTAGAGCGTGTTGAGAAGACGGAAGCTGTTCTTTGTAACAAGGCTTCTGCCATCTTCGCCCATACCGCCTACAGCCTCTGTAATCCACATCGGGTCTCCGCCGAAAAGCTCGTTGTATTCCTGTGTTCTGAGGTGACGTGCAACACGGAGCTTGATAACAAAATCGTCCATAAGCTCCTGAGCAGCTTCTTCTGTAAGCTCACCGTTTGCAATGTCGCGTTCAATGTAAATATCAAAGAAAGTGCTTACTCGGCCGAGAGACATAGCTGCACCGTTCTGCTCCTTGATTGAAGCAAGGTAAGCAAAGTATGTCCACTGAATAGCCTCGCGTGCATTCTTTGCAGGCTCAGAGATGTCGTAGCCATACATTGCAGCCATCTCTTTCATAAAGCCGAGGAAGGTGATCTGCTGAAAAAGCTCTTCGCTCTGGCGTGTTGTTTCAGTGTTGAAGTTACCGTTTGCAAGATTAGCTTTATCAGCCTTTTTAGCAGCAATAAGACGGTCAATACCGTAGAGAGCAACTCTTCTGTAGTCACCGATGATTCTGCCTCTGCCGTAAGCGTCGGGTAGACCTGTGATTACGTGAGAACGTCTTGCAGCACGCATTTCGTCTGTGTAAGCACGGAAAACACCGTCATTGTGAGTCGTACGGAACATAAATTCCTGTTCAACCTTTTCACTCAGCTTATAGCCGTAAGCCGCACATGCCTGACGAGCCATACGGATGCCAGCGAAGGGGTTCACGCCGCGCTTGAGCGGACTGTCAGTCTGCAGACCTACGATGATTTCGTTTTCTTTGTCTATGTAACCGGGTGCATAGCTTGTAAGTGACGAAACAGTCTCTGTATCAATGTCAAGCACACCGCCCTTGGCACGCTCTTTTCTGAAAAGCTCCTGAACCTTAGCCATAAGGTTATCGGTACGCTCGGTAGCTTTTGAAAGGAAAGTTTCATCGCCACGGTATTCCTTGTAGTTTTCCTGGATAAAGTTGCGGACGTTTATCTCGTCCTGCCATACTCCACCGTTAAATCCGTTCCAATTTTTATGCATCATATTATCACTCCTAAAAAAACAAAAATGGACAAATCAGCGTTAACTGACTTGCCCAGACGGTCGGCTGTTTGCCAATTGCATTCCCTTGCGGTAATCCGCTGATCCGTCAGTCATGCAATGGTTTAAATTTACATTCACATTCTATAACAAATCTTGTGTTTTGTCAACCTCAATTGCGTACAAATTAAGACAAATGTTGCTGACACTGCCTTTTTTGTGCATCGCATTTTAGTCTGAAAAGGAATATTAACAGATAAATGTTTATAAATAGAGTTGATTTGACAGTCTGTTTGTGATATACTTTAAACAGAAAATTGGGTTTATATTTAGATTTTTGAGGTAAGGGTATGTACAGGATAAAAAAAGGCTTTATTATAAGGGAAATCGGCAATCAGATAATGGCAGTACCTGTCGGTACTCAGACCAGTGAAATTCACGGAATGATTGCTCTTACCGAAAGCGCAAAACTCCTGTGGGAAGCACTTGAGCAGGGTGCAACGGTCGAACAGCTTGCAGAAGTTCTCGTTGAAAATTACGAGGTCGAACCGTCAGTTGCCTGTGAAGATGTTGTTAAATTTCTTGACAATCTGAAAGAACAGGGAGCGTTGTCATAATGTTTGAATGTGAAAGCTTCGGTGACGGCTTCCTGGCTAAATTGAATTTGTGGGCGTTTGAACATTGCGTACCCTTGAGCACTATGCTTGAACTTACGCCTTTCTGCAATTTCAGGTGTGTTATGTGTTATGTCCGTCTTGATAAAGAACAGGCGTCTGCACAAGGTAATATGTTACCTGCCTCTCAATGGATTGAAATTGCAAAACAGCTTAAGGATATGGGCACACTCCGAATCGCTCTCACGGGCGGTGAGGTTTTCACTCATCCTGATTTCTGGAAAATATACAGTGAGCTTAATCAGATGGGCTTCTGGATTACGATTTTATCTAACGGTTATCTGATCAATGAGGAAACAATGTCAAAGTTCCGTACTTACGGTATGCCTCACGCAGTAAAGCTTACATTATATGGTGCAAGTGATGAAACCTACCGTAAAGTGTGCGGGGTAAGCGATGGTTTTACCAGGATTTCAACTGCAATTGATTTGTTGCAGACGGATGGTGTACCTACAACTATGACCGCGACGATTGTTCGCGAAAATGTTGATGATTTGCAAAAAATGTATGCTTTTGCAGCAGAAAAGAAAATTCCGTTCCAACATTCGATTTCAGTACTTAAATCCTCAAGAGGTGCGGTGAACTCCGCTGAAACTTCAAGATTCGGCATAGTGGATTATTCAGATGACCTTACGCTCGAAGCACTTGAGAAGAACAGATATAAATATACTCAGTCACCGTTTTCAATGTGTGCCAGTTACCGCAAGTCGCTGTTTGTAACTTGGAACGGCAGCTTGCAGTTATGCTCTTTTCTTACTGAACCTTCCGTGAGGTACACAGGAGACCTGACTGAGAATTTCAATGCTTTGTATAAGCAGTTAAGTGAAATGAAAAATCCGCAGGAATGTGCAGAATGTAAGTGGAAGGATTTTTGTCAGAGATGTCCCGGTATACTTTGTGCCGAAAGTGGTCATCCTGAAAAAATTGATTCAGATTTTTGCGATACGGCAAAGCAACTTAATTTGTTATATAACCAAAAGAAGGGTATTGAATTATGAAAAAAAAGTATGTAGCACCTGAAAGTAAATTGATAGCTCTCAATATCAATGAAAGTATTGCTGCTTCCGGCGGTATGTCTGAAGTCGGCGGTATGGCTGTTATTAAATTCCACTCAGGCCAGGATGGCTGCCGTGAGCTTTATACAAACAGACTTGCTGTCAGCGACCATTTAAAAGGCGGCGGTGATTTCATTGATTATTACAATGATTTCCAAATGTTAGTACAACAATCAGGTATGTTCGAAGCGTCCTTCTATTGCTTTGGTTGGTCACAGAACGTATGATTCGTATTGCAGATTTATCTGTCAGATGGCAGAGTGAAAACAGCTCATTTATAAAAAGTTTTATATGTGAAGAAAATCAGCCTGTTGCCTGTGTTGATTTTTCTGACAAAATGTCTGAGTGTTATTCTGTTCAATATACGGATTTTCAGTCAGCACATTTGCTCAGGGGAAAAGCCGGAGATATAGTTCTTGCTAACAGTGACTGGTCTGATATCAGATCGTATTTCCTGCCTGCAACAGATGTCGATTATGCACTTGCGCTTGCGGCACTATGTTCCAGATTTTCTTATTTCAATACAATACTTTCACATTCTTCGTTTATTAAGTGGCAAGATGACGGTGTTATCTTTACCGGGTATTCCGGTGCGGGTAAAACCACTCAGGCTGAACTGTGGGCGAAATATGCTGATGCACAGATAGTGAATGGTGACAAAACTTTCATCCGTGACATTGACGGCAGTTTTTTTGCTTACGGTCTTCCTTGGAAAGGTTCTTCGGATTATTGTCTTAATGAAAAAGCTCCGCTGCGCGGAGTAGTCGTAGTTCGTCAGTCTGATACGAACCGTATTACTAACCTTGAAAACAAAGCAGCTGAGTATTTTATGCCTCATATCTTTTTTCCTCATTGGGATGAAATATGCTTTAACAACGCACTCGATATTTTTGATCGTTTGATTAAAACCGTGCCCGTGTGGCTGCTTGAGTGCAGACCTGATGAAGAGGCAGTGAAAATAACGCGTGACGCGATATTCGGGTGAGTTATGGATAAACTTAACTGTTCTGTTTATGAAATTTCCGATTCTATTGAAAATTTGATTTCGGAAGGTGCTGTTTTAAGCCTTTGTGTTTCGGGCAGCAGTATGAATCCTTTTCTCATCAGCCGTCGTGATATTGTTTATATTAAATCTGTTTCTGATGCAGATTTTAAAAAGTTTAAAATGTTACTGTTCAGACGTTCAGACGGTTCATTGGTGCTTCACAGGGTTGTAAAAGTTTTACCTGACTTAAAATTGGTAATGAACGGTGATGCACAGAATTGGACTGAAACCATTGATGCAAGTCAGGCAGTTGCAGTGGTTGATGAAATTGAACGTAAAGGTAAAAGACGCAAGGCTGACTCTTTGTATTGGAATATGATAAATATTATATGGCATCTTTTGTTGCCTGTTCGTTCCGTTATATTGAGAGTCTGGTTTAAATTAAGAAGGATGAACCAAAAAAGATAGTCGGGGAAGATTTATGGATCGTGTTACTGAAACAATAATGCAACTCGTAAACAGTGAAATCTGTGGTAAGCCGTTGAGCTTAACTTCAGATATCTGTCTTACAGATGCGTTTCTTGCAGAGTTGTTGTTATTGTCACGTAAGCACGGTATTGCTCAGATTGTTGCTTCAGCTTTAATTAATAATGGTTATCTCGAAAACAGCCCTCAGAAGGGTCTGTTTATGAACGAAATTTATTCTGCGGTATATGTTTACGAAAAAATGAACGCTGTGTTCAATGAAGTATGTTCAGCTTTCGAAAAGGATAAAATACCATACATTCCGCTTAAAGGTGCGGTTATAAGAAGTCTATACCCACAACCCTGGATGCGCTCAAGCTGCGATATTGATATTCTGGTAAAGGAAACTGATCTTCAGTCTGCAATCGATTCATTGAACGGTCTGGAAGGTTACACCCAAAAAGGGGAGAGCAAGCACGATGTGATATTTACATCCTCCGATGGCATCGTGATTGAAATTCATTATAAGTTATTGGGCGATAAGAAATCGCCGTTTTATACCGGAGTTTTGTCATCTGTCTGGGATTCAGCTGTTATTCAGACAGGTTATGAATACAGATATTTACTAAGTGACACTATTTTTTATTATTACCATATTCTGCATATGGCAAAGCATTTAAGAATCGGCGGATGCGGTATTCGGCCTTTCATTGACCTTTGGTTGATGACTGCAAAATGTGACTGTGATACCGAAGAAATAAAGAGAGTATTAAAACAAGGCAGGTTGTTGAAATTCGAAAACAGCGTCCGTGATTTGAATAGGGTATGGTTTTCGGATGAAAAACATACAGACACAACTATAAAGTTACAGAAGTTTGTTGTATCGGGCGGAATGTTCGGTTCTGCCGAGACAAGATTGGCTTCAGATTTTCAGCGCAAAGGCGGAATAATCGGACACATATTTTCGCGGATATTTGTTCCGTACGATTATTTAAAAAAAGATTATCCCGTTTTGGAAAAGTATCCGTTTCTTACTCCTTGGTGCGAAATTCGTCGATTATTTTCACTTCTGTTCGGAAAAAAGAAGAAAAATAAAGATACCTACATCGAAAAGTTAAACAATGAAACAGATAATCAGAACAGTAATAATACTTTGCTGTTTAAAGATATAGGATTAAAGTAAAAATCAACACAGATAAGGATGCGTGACCGTGGAAAAGTTCAGCAAAAAAATATGGTTGGCAACTCCGACAATGCATGGGGACGAGCTTAAATATATGACCGAAGCGTACGAGACAAACTGGATGTCTACCGTCGGTGCAAATATCAATGAGGCAGAGCGTATGATATGTGAAAAACTCGGTTGTAAATATGCTGTGGGTCTTGCTTCGGGCACATCAGCACTGCACATGGCAGTCAAGCTTGCAGGTGTAAAACCGGGCGAAAAGGTCTTTTGCTCGGATATGACTTTTGCCGCAACGGTTAATCCCGTTGTTTACGAAAAAGGTGTTCCTGTTTTCATTGATACCGAGCCTGACACCTGGAATATGGACCCCGTTGCACTTGAAAAGGCTTTCGAAACTTATCCGGATGTCAGAGTGGTCGTGGTTGCACATTTATACGGTACACCTGCGAAGATTGACGAGCTTCTTGCAGTTTGCCAAAAGTACAATGCAGTTCTCATTGAAGATGCTGCCGAGTCTCTCGGAGCTACCTACAAGGATGTACAGACAGGTACATTCGGTACATATAACTGTATATCATTTAACGGTAATAAGATTATCACGGGTTCATCAGGCGGTATGTTCCTTACTGATGATGAAGAAGCGGCAAAAAAGGTTCAGAAATGGTCAACGCAGAGCCGTGAAAATGCTCCGTGGTATCAGCACGAAGAGCTCGGATACAACTACCGTATGAGTAATGTCATTGCAGGTGTAATCCGTGGTCAGATTCCTTATCTTGAAGATCATATCGCAAGAAAAAAAGCAATTTATGAGCGTTACAGAGAAGGATTCAAGGATCTTCCCGTAAAGATGAATCCGTTTGACGAAATCAATTCTGTGCCTAATTATTGGCTCAGTTGTATGATAATTGATAAAGAGGGTATGTGTGAGCAAACGGTTAACGCGACTGATGCAACATACATAACTGAAAAAGGAAAGAGTTGTCCGACTCAAATCCTTGAAAAACTTGCATATTACAATGCAGAGGGCAGACCTATCTGGAAGCCTATGCATATGCAGCCGATTTACCGCGATAATGATTTCTTTACAGTAAACGGCAATGGTGAAACTGCCCACGAAGAAAGTGTCGGACTTGATATTTTCTTAAGAGGTATGTGTTTGCCTAGTGATATCAAAATGACAACGGAAGAACAGGATGCAGTAATTGAAATAGTGAGAAGCTGCTTTGATTGAGGTTATTTAGTTATGTACAAAAGGTATTTTAAAAGGCTTTTAGATTTCTTGCTTTCATTGACGGCACTGATAGTTATGTCGCCGCTTTTACTGGCACTTACGATTATCGGTGCAATTGCAATGAAAGGGAATCCGTTTTTTACCCAGCCTCGTCCGGGTAAGAATGAGCGTGTTTTTAATATGATTAAGTTCCGTTCCATGACAAACGAAAAGGACAAAAACGGCAATTTGCTGCCCGATGAAAAGCGTTTGAACGGTTACGGTAAATTTCTGCGCTCAACTTCAATGGACGAGTTGCCTGAACTGATAAATATTTTAAAGGGCGATTTGTCTGTTGTCGGTCCGAGACCGCAGCTTGTGCGTGATATGGTGTTTATGACAGCCGAACAGCGCAAGAGACATAGTGTTATGCCCGGACTTACGGGACTTGCACAGGTCAACGGCAGGAACAATATCAGTTGGGAAAAGAAATTTCAGTATGATATTGAATACATAGAAAACGGAATTACTTTTTTAAACGACACTAAAATCGTATTTAAAACCTTGCGAAAGGTTTTTGAAAGAGCAGACACAGTCAGAGAAGGCACGGTGAGTGATCTCGACTTCGGTGACTATCTGCTCGCAAAAGGCGAAGTTACACCCGAGGAATACAAACTTCGTCAGAAAGAGGCAAAAGAACTTCTGGAGGTATAACGGATGGATATCGATGGTTGGAAGTATTATAACCATGCTGCAATACCGACAACACCGCCTCATCTTGAACCGGATTTAAGACCGATAAAAGACGGAACAATATGGAAGCTTAACGGAAATCCGCTTCTGGCAAGATGGTCAACCGACTTTGATTGCGGATATGAGACCGAGTGGTGGTATGTAATTAAGGATGCTCCTTTTTCTTTGGATGATATTTCATCTAAAAACCAAAAATCAATCCGTCAGGCTCTGCGCAAGTGCGATGTAAGACAGATTGATGTTAAGGATTATTTTGAAGAAATATATGAGTGTTATTCATCCGCATACACGAAATATGAAAATGCAGATAATATGCTTTCAAAAGATAAGTTTTTTGAATTTTGCAATAATCAGAGTGATAACACCGAGTATTGGGCAGGGTTTGATAAAGAAACTGGTAAGCTGATCGGCTATTTAACTGTCAGTGTCTATGATATTTTTACTGAATTATGTATAGCAAAGTTTAATCCGGAATTTTCGAACAGACGTGTTTCCGATGCATTGTATTATACAGTGCTGGAACACTACTTGAATAATTGCGGTAAAAAATATATCAGTTCAGGAACAAGGAATATCAATCACAAAACCAATACGCAGGAGTATAAAATAAAACGTTTCGGCTTCAGAAAAGCATATTGTAATCTGCATATTGTTTACAATCCTAAAGTAAGTTTTATTATGAAAATAATTTATATATTCAGAAATTTACTCAAGAAATTTGACAGAATTACGTTGATACATCAGATAAATTCCTTGGTATTGATGGAAGAGTTTACACAAGGAAAGCTTGATCGTTGAGTGTATATTTTTGCTTGAAAGGATAAAAAATGAGGCTTTTGTATTCAAAAAAAAGAGTAAACAATAAAGAATTTAATCAGACTGCTGACAGTTTCGATATTGTTGAGTTCGTTCCTTCATTCAAAGCATTCTATATGAAAGGCGAAAATCCTGATTTAAGAACAACTGTTGTAAGATGTTTTTTTCAGATAATGACTTTCGGCAAAGCCAAGTTGGTTTGTGCAGTTAATAAAAATGGCGATACTGTACACGCATCTTATGTTGTTCCGCGATGTTTTAAGTTTTCTTTTCTGGGTAATAACGATTATATAATCGGACCGTGCTTTACAAGACCTGACCACAGAGGACAGGGGATTTATTCTAAGGTTTTGGAATATATATGTTCACAAAAGACTGAAGAAGATACCATATTTTACATGTGTGTTGATGACGGTAATCTGCCGTCAGTTAAGGGAATTGAAAAAGCAGGGTTTAAAAAGTGCGGTGTAGTACATAAGACACGCGTTTTGAAAAGATATTATTTGGGTTAGTTGCAGGTGTATAATGAAAGATTTAGTTTCAATTATAATGCCCTCATATAATACGGGGAAGTTTATCAAAGAATCAATTGAATCAGTATTGGCTCAATCGTATCAGAATTGGGAATTGATAATTGTCGATGACTGTTCAACGGATAACACTGATGAAGTGGTCAGCTTTTTTGCTGATGAGCCAAGGATCAGATACCTGAAAAATGAGACAAATTCAGGTGCTGCCGTCTCACGCAACCGTGCTTTGCGCGAAGCACGGGGAAGATGGATTGCATTTTTAGACAGTGATGATATATGGTATCCTGAAAAACTTGAAAAACAGATAGAGTTTATGAAAGAAAATAATTACAGCTTTTCATACACCAACTATATTGAAATCGATGAAAACTCCTATCCTAACGGCAATTTTGTTACAGGACCTGCAAAAATAACAAAAAACGGAATGTACAGTTATTGCTGGGTCGGATGTCTTACAGTTATGTATGATGCAGGTTTTATAGGTCGTGTGCAAATTGAAGATATCAGAAAGAACAATGACTATGCGATGTGGCTGAAAGTGTGCAAGAAAGCAGACTGCTATCTTTTAGATGAAACACTCGCAAAATACAGAAAAAGAAGCGGTTCGATAAGTAACCATAAATATATAAAACTTGTTAAATGGCACTACAAGTTATTCAGAGAGGCAGAAAAATTTAATTGTGTTGCTTCAACAATTTTTACTGTAATAAATATTGTCTGCGGATTGTTTAAAAAAATCCGATATAACAGAACTACAGAATAAACTGTTGCTTTTCCAATATTGAGATATTGAGGTTGTTGATATGTCAAGGTTTGAAATTTTGTGTGTTACAATGCACCAGAAAGACTTTTCAAAAATTGAACAAATGAATATTCATTCTGATGTTGTTTTTGCTAATCAGTCAGACAGAACATCAATGGAAGAGTTCTGTTTTGAGGGACATAAAGCACGAATGATTACGACCGATACCCGCGGAGTCGGTATAAACCGAAATCTTGCGCTTATTTATGCACAGGGCGATATCTGTCTTCTGGCAGATGATGATATAACTTATGACGACGATGTTGAAAAACGCGTTTTAGCTGAATTTGATTCTCATCCTGATGCAGATATAATGATTTTTCATCTGGATTCGGACGATCCGGACAGAAGAGCGAAGAGTTATTCAGAAACAAAAAAATGGTCAACATATAAGGGTCTTCGTTGGGGTGCCACAAGAGTTGCTTTCAGATTATCTTCTGTAAGAAAAGCGAATCTTTGGTTTACAACACTTTTTGGCGGTGGATGTATATTTGCCTCGGGCGAAGACAGTCTCTGGTTAAATGAAGCTAAAAAGAAGGGTTTGACCTTCTACGTTTCTAAGGAGACAATCGGTAAAGTATCCTTTGAAACGTCTACCTGGTTTACAGGATATGATGAGAAAATGTTTTACGGTAAAGGTGCTTTGTGTGCACAGAAATCTCCGCGACTGGCATATTTGTGGATACTCTATTATTTGTGGAGATACAGAAACCGAAAAGGAATTTCAAACAAAGACAGGTTTTTGTGGATGAAAAAGGGTATCGAGGGTTATCACAATCTTCTGCCTTTTAATCCGAAAAATAAAGACTTATAATTTGAAAATTTTGGGTGTGGAAACTTATGGATCTTGATATACTTTTTCTCGGCAGACTTTTTCCGAGAGAAAAAGAAGCTGAAATCAAATCAAAAATGAAGACAGGTATGTATGATGCTGCAAATGCACTTCAGTGGAATATCATTGACGGTTTCGAAGAGAATGATTGCGGTAGCCTTAAAATTCTCAACTACCTTCCGGTAGACAGTTATCCGAACGGTTACACAGACAAGAAAATTGAAAATTTCAAGTTCAACCACACCGATAAAAAAGCATGTGACGACCTGAATGTCGGATGCACAAATCTTTCGGTAATCAAACAGTTTTTTAATATTTATCCATTTAAACGCGAAGTGAAAAAGTGGGTAAAAAACAATAACGGTTCAAGAAAAGTTCTCGTTATGTACACCGCATCAAAAATGCTTCTTGAGCTTGCAGCGTATGCTGAAAAATTAGATCCTTCAATTGTGAGTTGTTGCATTATTGCTGACATCCCGGAATTTGCGTCAGTTTCAGATTTGCACGGTATCAGAAAACTTTATAATACATATGTAACTGAGAAAAGTAATTTACTTTATGTTTCTATAGATAAGTTTGTTCTCTTGACGGATCAAATGGCGAAACGTTTGAATATTATGTCACCGTACATTGTAATGGAAGGCATTGCACCTGAACTGAACGTGCCTGTTGATAGTTTGTTTGCGGACAAGTATAAAAATGAAAAATACATACTTTATTCCGGAACATTGAATTATAAGTTCGGAATAGGTGAACTTCTCGATGCATTTGCTTTGATTCCTGATAAGGATGTTAAGCTTATAATCTGCGGTTTCGGTCAGGCAGAGGAGCGTATACGTAAGGACATGTTGTCTGATCCGAGAATAGTTTTTCTGGGCAGAGTCGACAGAACTCAGGTTATTCCGCTTCAACGCGGAGCAACCGTTCTTGTTAATCCCAGGCAGAATAACGAAGAGTTTACAAAGTACAGTTTTCCGTCAAAAACAATGGAATATCTTGCATCGGGAGTACCCGTAGTGGCTTATAAACTTGACGGCATACCCGATGAATATGATGATTATATCAACTATGTTGAGGATAACTCTCCGGCAGCTCTTGCAAACAAGATCACGGAAATACTGAAAATGACAAGTGACCAAAGGAAAGCGTCAGGAGAAACTGCGAAAAATTTTGTGCTTGATAACAAGAATTATAAAATCCAATCAAAGAAAATTCTCGACTTTTTAAACGACTGAAAAAGAAAGCAGGAGCATGTGAATGGGTGTTTCGTTAAAATTTAATATGCCTTCACTGACACCGAAAACCATGTTTCGCTTTTTGGTTCTGGTGTTCTGGACGCAGAAGACTTTTCTCAATTTTGTTGTTGAGGTTATTGAAAGATTTCCGATTATCAACAAATTTTCGGTTTATATTATCCCGACTTTATTTATATCATTGTTTGCACTCTCATTGCCGTATATTCTGCAACGTGTGCGTATCCCGGATATTTTGTTTGCCTTATCGTTTGTCCTTGTTGTTGTTATGACGTTGCTTATATATCCTGAAAGTTCGGTATATATATCACCCGAACTATGGAGAATATTCGGATTATCGGTGCCTTTGTACTTTGTCGGTGTGATATATGACCACAATGAAACTCAAAAGGACCTTTTCTACTGCTCGATTTTGAGCGTATTTTTTGTTTTTATTTATCAGTTATATATTCTTGCAACAGGACGAGTGCTTGCTACTGACAATATGAATACATCGTACAATGTTCTTCCAAGCATTATGTATCTTATTTATTGGGCAGTTACCAATAAGGGGATTAAAAACTGGATTATTGCTTTAGCAGCATCGTGTACATCTTTTGTTTTTGGTACTCGCGGACCGATAGTTGCTATTTTTGTTTTTCTTGGAATATGTATTGTTTATAAAATATTCAGTATAAAAAATATTGCGGTCAGAATTATATTTGTACTAATACTTATCCCTATAGTTGCGTTTATATTTTCCGGTGACGGTGTTCTTACTCTTGCGAAGATTCTGTCTGAAAAGTTCGGGGAAGTCGGATTCAGTACACGTATATTTGATTTCTTTATCGAAGAACAGTTGGATTACGACAGCGGTCGTGATGTACTGCAGGAACAGGTATGGTCGGCTATCAAGCAGAGGTCGATTCTCGGATACGGTTTTATGGGTGACCGTTCATTCCTTGACGGAAGTTATGTACACAATATCGTTCTTGAGTTGTTATGCAGTTTCGGAATAATCGCCGGAGGGGCTATTTTTGTTACGGTTATAATTTTACCCGTATCTTCAATATTACGCTCTCGGGGAACTTCTCATTCATGGCTTATAATTATGTTTTCCTGCATGATGTTTATAAAACTTTTTGTTAGCGGAAGTTATGCATTGGAAGCAAATTTCTTCTTTTTGTTAGGATTAAGTGTAAATGTTCTGCGACAAAAAAATAATCAAAGAAAATGATGTGGAATGATATGAAAAAATTTGTTAAGTTGTTATTTCTTAAACTTAAGTTTAGAAATCGCAATGTTAAATTTCAAAAAGGTTCTCAAATTTCTGTATCGTCAACATTTGACGGATATAATAAAATCGGTCGTGACAGCACCTTTTCGGGAAGTATGGGATACGCATCGTATATCGGTAACAGTTGCAGTATCAATGCAAAAATCGGCAAATATTGCTGTATAGCTTCACGGGTGAATACCGTAAGAGGAACCCATCCGACAAAGGATTGGGTGTCTGTACATCCGGCATTTTATTCTCCACTTAAGCAGTGTGGGTTTACTTATTCTGAAGAGGAGCGATTCTCTGAATTTAAATCACCGATTGAAATTGGAAACGATGTCTGGATAGGGGATTCTGTACTCATTCTTGACGGTGTACATATTGGCGATGGTGCTATTGTTGCGGCAGGTTCAGTCGTTAACAAAGATGTGCCACCATATGCAATTGTTGGAGGTATACCTGCTAAAATTATCCGCTATAGATTTAATGATGATGAAATAGCTTGGCTCAACGAATTCAGATGGTGGGACAAGCCTGAAGATTGGATAAAAGAAAACGCCGGTAATTTTGCGGATATAAAAAATTTTGTGGATTAAGAGTTAGAATGGAGTTAAAAATGAAGGTTTGTGACGTTGTTTGTAATTCAATCTGGTATGATCCAAGAGTAAGAAAGCAGGTTGTAGAATATCTGAATCAGGATATCGATGTTTCTTGTGTCGGGTACAAATGTCCCCGTTATGACAGAGAAAGGGTTGAAGCTTTGCCTTGTTATGCTGACATTGCGACCATTGATCGAAAATATATCGGCGGCGGTAAAAGTCTGTGGGTAATGATAAAAAGAGAGTTTGCGAAACCTTATTCTATTTATAAATCTATTGTTGCGCAGAAGCCGGATGTGATTCATGCCAACGACCTCGATGCACTTATTCCTTCTTATTTTGCAGCGATGAAGCTTAACTGTAAGTTGATTTACGATTCACATGAGATAAATACGGAAAACAATTACTATATGGACAAGCGATGGTATGCTCGCATTCTCAGGGTGTTAGAAAAACACATTTGCCGCAGTAAGCGACTCAACAAAATGATCTGCGTCAGTCATGCCGCGGCAGACTATTTTGCAAATGAGTATAATATTGAAAAACCAATGGTTATTACCAACTGTTCATTAAAATCGGAACAAGTCATATCTGAAGTGAAAAATCCGGGTTTTGAAGTATTGAACCACGGTCAATTTTATGAAGGTCGCGGATACGATATTATGGCAGAGTCGATACCGTATCTTAAAGATTATCCTGAAATAAAACTTGCAATACGTGGTTTTGGTAAGCTTGAGGAGTCCCTCAGGGCGCGTGTTAAAGAGCTGGGTGAAGATAATTTTATTTTTTATCCTAAAGTTCTTGTCCAGGAACTTATACCGGAGGCTTCAAAATCTATGGTGGGTGTTGCTATAACTGAAAATACATGCTTGAATTTTGCAATGTCAGTTTCGAACAAGCTTTTTGAATATGCTTCTGCAGGTCTTCCAGTTATTATGTCGGATATACCCGAACACAGATATCTTAATGATAAATATAATTTCGGTATTGTTATTCCGGAAGACACTCCCAAGGCTTTTGTTGAAGCGGTGATAAAACTTTATTCGGATAGTGCCTTTTACAATAAATGTGCAGAAAATGCAAGGAATTTGACCAATGAGATAAATTGGGAAAGCGAATTTTCAAAGTTGATTGAATTTGAAAAGAAATTACTGTGATTTTCAGAAAGGGTTTTATTATGAGTAGTCTGTTTTCATTTGCATTAGGTTACGCAAAAGATATTATTAACAGAAAAACCTATACACCGGATACAAGACCGGAGAAGTATGCAGGAAAAAAGAAACTTTCTTTACAGGAGGGTAATGATTACATTGTAAAACTTCTTGAAAGTCCTGATCCATGTATGATTGCACGTTATGGTTCATCTGAATTAGGAATTGTGAAATGGCGAATAGCTCAAAAGTTAGGTGTGACCAAAGAATTTAATGAGGGAAATATGCATTGCATTACCAATAATGCAGGTTTTTTTCCTAAAGATCAGGCATTGGTATCACAATTTGGTGATTTAATGATTGATTCGAGCAGACAACTTGATCTACTGGGGGTTTTCTATTGGCCGATGGAAGAATATGTTATAAAACATCATGCACCCCAATCTGCTTTGGTTAGGGCCCGCGGACTTGAGCCTTGGTATGTTGATGTTCCATGGACAAGGGTTCTGCAGGGCAAAAAAGTTTTAGTTATTCATCCTTTTGAAGAAACGATTAAAACTCAGTATGAGAAGAGGAAGTTTCTGTTTCCTGAGACTAATATCTTACCAGAACTGGAGTTAAAAACGCTTAAGGCTGTACAGACAATTGCCGGTGAAAAAGATCCGAGATTTGAGACATGGTTTGATGCATTGGAATATATGCATACGGAAGCAATGAAGATAGATTTTGATGTCGCAATTATAGGTTGCGGAGCCTACGGTTTTCCTTTGGCAGCAAAAATCAAACAGTCCGGAAAAAAAGCAATTCATATGGGTGGGGCAACTCAGTATCTTTTTGGAATAAAATCTAAAAGAGCAGAGGATAATAACCCTATTATTTCAGGACTGTTCAATGACGCCTGGGTACGTCCTTCTGAAGCTGAAAAACCGAAGAATTTCAAAAATGTTGAGGGCGGCTGTTATTGGTAAAATACCGTATCTAATCGATACACATATGGATATAGTCAATACACACTCTTTTGATGAGGTTGAGCAATGAAAAATAAAAGTGAGATTAAAATCGGAGTTATTTTGTCTTATTCTTTGATTTTATTTAATATTATATATGGATTTGTATCAACTCCGTATATTCTTAGTCAGGTAGGCGAACTTTCTTACGGAGTATATAAATCGGTGGCTTCGTTAAGCGCATCTCTAGCTGTTATGGATTTCGGTCTTGGTACAACCCTAACCAGGTATATTGCTAAGTATAATGCGGAAAAAAACATAAAAAAAGCGGATAGTTTTGTTGGTATGATTTTTGGTCAGTTTGTGATTCTTGCAGTTTTAGTTGCAATTGTCGGAAGTATTGTTGCCTTGTCGTCTCATAAGATTTTTGAGGAAACATTTACTGTAGATCAGTTATCATTGGCGAAAAAATTGCTTGTTTTTCTGGTTTTGAATGTAATCCTTAGGATGTTCGAAAACCTTCTTATCGGAATTGCCAGCGGACTGGAAAAATTTTTTGTTGCTAACGGAATAAGATTTGCATCATTATTTATCAAATTCTTGTTAATTCTTGTTATTCTTCCAATTACAAAAAGTGTATTTACAGTTGTTTTTCTTGAAACCATTATAGTAATAAGTGCAATTGTTTTTTTGCTGTTTTATGTTTTTAAGAAAATCGGTATAAGACCGAAGTTTACACATTGGGATTTATCTGTTTTTAAGGAGTCTTTTGTATATACGCTTTTAATGTTTGTTCAGTCGATTACAACACAGTTTAACGGTAATATTGACAATGTTTTGCTAGGTGCAAATATTGGTGTAGCAAGTGTTACTGTTTATTCTATGGCTTTGCTTGTTTTTGGAATGTATGAAAATCTTTCAGGTTCAATTGCGACCATAATGCTTCCTAATATTTCTAAACGGGTTGCGGCACATCAAACTTCTGAGCAGATCCAGAACGGTGTTGAAAAGGCAGGTAAGTTTCAATTTATGCTTCTTGCTGCGGCGTTGGGTGGCTTTATTGTATTGGGAAAAGAATTCTTTTCTCTGTGGTTGGGTTCAGGTTATGACAATTGCTATTATCTGACGTTAATCCTAATTATTCCGATCACATTCCCAATGATACAAAATGTTTGTATTTCAGTTTTACGAGCACGTAATAAAATGGTGTATCGTACCGTAACTTTAGCTTTTTCTTGCGTTATCAATGCATCTATAACTTATTTTGGAATAAAAGAGTTCGGTGTATGGGGGGCAGCAATTGGTACGGCGGCAGCCACTTGTTCCAATTTAGTTTTTATGAATATCTATTATCATAAAAAATTGGGCTTTAAGATATTTAAAATGTTCTATAGAATTATGGGCAGAATTTTACCTTGTGCGGCAATTGCTACCATAGTTACATATATTTTTCATACTTTTATAAACTCTACTTGGATTACTTTTATTGTCAATGCTTTTCTATTTGTTTGCATTTACGGTGGATTGTTGCTTTTGTGGGGATTGAATAAAGAGGAGAAGCAACTTATTTTCGGTCGTTTTATGGTAGGAGGCGAAAAAAAATGAGAATAGGTATTCTTACATTTCACAAGAGTATAAACAATGGAGCGGTTATTCAGTGTTATTCTTTATATAAAAAACTAACCGAACTATTTCCTGAGGACACCATTGAAGTAATTGATTATGAGATGCCGATTGTAAAAAAAAGAGACAAACTTGAATTTGGTAAGCATATAAAAGGCAGAACCCCTTTGGTAACGGTCGGCAAATTTTTAAAGTTTGTTCTGGATCCGGAAAGTTACTTTTTTTACAGGAAAAGGAGAGTTGTTTTTGAAAATGCTGAAGAAAAGTTTCTTTTGTCTGCAGAAAAAATCTTTGATGATGGTACAGAAAAACTTTTTGATTATATAAATAAGAATTATGACATAGTGATCTCAGGAAGCGATGCAATCTGGAATTACAATTATCGCGGTTTTCCTAATCCTTACTTTCTGGATGATTCGCTGAAAGCTAAAAAATTATCTTATGCAGCAAGCTGTTTCGGCATGAATTATGAAAGTATTTCTTCTGAACAAAAAGAAATTATATGCAGAATACTGAGCAGCTATTATTTTTTGGGGACAAGAGACATTGAAAGTGATAAGTTTCTGGATTTTATCGGTTGTTCTGTTTCACCTGTGCACACCTGCGATCCTACGGTATTTTTAAATGTTAACGATCTGCCCGTAAATGAGGACGAGCTGAAGCTGAAACTCAGTTCAAAAGGTTTTGATTTTAGCCGACAGACAATAGCAGTTATGGGTACCGAAATAATGTGTCGGATGATCCGAAATATGTATAGTGATAAATACCAGATTGTTGCTCTTTATAATTACTGTAAAAGTGCGGATGTCAATCTTTATGATCTTACTCCTTATGAATGGGCTTATGTTTTCAGATATTTTAAGCTGACATTCACAACTTTTTTTCACGGAACATTACTGTCTCTGCGAAACGGTGTACCTCTTATCTGTATTGACTTGAATACTGAATTCGGTAAAAATCATACACCTAAAACTCTTGATGTTTTGAAGAGATTAGGATTTGACGATTGGTATTTCAGCACAGATTACAAAACAAAAAATATTAATGAAATAAAAGCTAAGGCTGATGAATTGTTATCGGTTGATTACCATGATGCTATTATTGCAGCAATGGATAAAGAAGCTGAATCTTTCGAAACATTCCATTCAGCATTAAGTGAGTTAATTGGAAAGGATTGATAAAATGATTAACGTAATCGGACTTGGTTATATAGGCCTCCCTACTGCACTTATGCTCGCATCGCACGGGGTTGAAGTTGTAGGTACTGACTATAATGCTGAACTCGTGTCTATTTTACAAAATGGCAGAACAACATTTAAGGAGAAAGGCTTGGACGAACTTTTTTTTGAAGCATTGGATTCGGGAATAAAGTTTTCAACCGAATATCAGGTGACAGATACGTATATTGTTTCCGTTCCGACTCCCTATGATAAATTTTCCAAAAAGGTTGATCCGTCTTACCTCATATCGGCGGTAAAAAGTGTGATGGGAATTTGTCCGAAGGGTGCAACTGTTGTAATTGAATCAACAGTTTCTCCGGGAACTATTGATAAATATATTCGTCCTGTTATTGAAGAAAATGGATTTGTTATTGGCGAAGACATTAATCTTGTTCACGCACCCGAAAGAATTATTCCGGGTAATATGGTATATGAACTTCTTCATAATGACCGTACTATAGGTGCTGATGATAAAGCAATCGGTGAAAAAATCAAAAATATGTATGCTTCTTTTTGTCAGGGTGAAATTGTTGTTACAGATATTCGTACTGCAGAAATGACTAAGGTGGTCGAAAATACATTCCGTGCCGTAAATATAGCTTTTGCGAACGAGCTTGCAAAAATCTGCCGTCACGATAATATGGATGTTTATGAAATTATAAAAATCTGTAATATGCATCCGCGTGTGAATATTCTCCAGCCGGGTCCGGGAGTAGGCGGACATTGTATTTCTGTTGACCCGTGGTTTCTTGTAGGTGATTATCCGGGTCTCGCAAAAGTCATAGATGAATCGATGAAAACCAATGACAGTATGCCTGATTTTGTTCTTAATCGTATTTACGAAATTATGCAGGAAAAAGGTATAAAGGATGTTTCGCGCGTCGGTCTCTACGGTCTTACTTATAAAGAAAATGTAGATGATATGCGCGAGTCTCCGACACTTCAGCTTCTTGAAAGTCAGGCGCGTCACCTTGCTGCGCCTCTTAAGGTTTATGATCCGTTTATTACAGATGATGTTGTTGTAAATCAGTACCATAGTTTTGATGAGTTTTTAGCAGGAATTGACCTTGTTGTAATTATGGTTAAACATAACGAGATTAAAGACAATATGGACAAACTTAAAAATAAAATCGTTTTAGATTGTCACAATATCTGTGACTTGCCTGACGTGTATCATATTTAATTCAATCTATATCGTTAAAGAAGGGATGGGCTATTATGAAAAAAGTTATGCTTGTGTTTGGGACAAGACCGGAAGCAATCAAAATGTGCCCTCTTGTAAATGAACTTAAATCCAGAAATAATATTCAGACTGTTGTTTGCGTAACGGGTCAGCACCGTCAGATGCTTGATCAGGTTTTGGAAGCATTTAATGTTGTGCCTGATTATGACCTTTCGATTATGAAAGCAGGACAAACCTTATTTGACATAACAACAAATATTCTCAATCGGATAGGCGATGTTCTTGACGAGGTGAAGCCTGATGTTGTTCTGGTACACGGCGATACCTCAACAACTTTCGTAACGGCCCTAGCTTGTTTTTATAAACAGATTCCTGTCGGACATGTTGAGGCGGGTTTGCGCACATACAACATATATTCTCCGTATCCTGAAGAATTTAACCGTCAGGCAGTGGGGATTGTTGCTAAATACAATTTTTCACCGACGGAACTTTCAAAGCAGAATCTGTTGAACGAGGGAAAGGACCCTTCTTCAATTTTTGTTACGGGAAATACTGCTATAGATGCGCTGAAAACAACTGTTCGTGATGATTACTCTCATCCGGAGCTTGATTGGGCAAGCGACAGCCGTCTTATCATAATCACGGCACACCGCAGAGAGAATCTCGGTGAACCGATGCACAATATGTTCCGTGCCATACGCAGGATAATGGATGAGAATCCTGATGTTAAGGCGATTTATCCGATTCACATGAATCCCGTTGTACGAGCGGCTGCGGATGAAGAACTTGGCGGATGCGACAGAATCCACATCATTGAACCGCTTGAGGTTCTCGATTTCCATAATTTCCTTGCACACAGTTACCTGATTCTTACAGATAGCGGCGGTATTCAGGAAGAAGCACCGTCATTAGGAAAGCCCGTTCTTGTTATGAGGGATACTACTGAAAGACCTGAAGGTATCAGTGCAGGTACACTTAAGCTTGTAGGTACGGATGAAGAAGTAATTTATAATAATTTCAAAGAACTGCTTGAAAACAAAGATTCATACAATGCAATGGCACATGCAAGTAATCCGTACGGTGACGGATTTGCATGTAAAAGAATTGCTGATATATTAGAGGAAGATTAATGATGTCTTTATACGATGCAATTATAAAAAAAGAGGAAAAAATATCTCTCATAGGTCTTGGCTACGTCGGTATGCCGATCGCAGTTGCTTTTGCTCAAAAAGGTGCTGATGTTATCGGGTTTGATTTGAGTGAGGCTAAGATTGAACTTTACAAAAACGGAGTTGACCCGACTAAAGAGGTAGGGGACGAGGCTATCCGCAATTCAACTGTATATTTTACATCGGATGAAAAGGATTTGCAGAAAGCAAAATTCCACATTGTTGCCGTTCCGACTCCGGTTAATACTGACCATACACCTGACCTTACTCCGGTTATCAGTGCAAGTGAAATTGTAGGTCGTAATCTTACAAAAGGTTCTGTTGTTGTATACGAATCAACTGTATATCCGGGTGTTACAGAAGATGTATGTGTGCCTATTCTTGAAAAGGAATCGGGAATGAAGTGTGGAGTTGATTTTAAGGTTGGTTATTCTCCCGAACGTATCAATCCCGGTGACAAGGTGCACAGACTTGAAAATATCCGTAAAATTGTTTCGGGTATGGATGACGAGTCACTGGAAGTAATTAAGAATGTTTACGATATGGTAATTGAAGTCGGCACATATCCCGTTTCAAGCATTAAGACAGCTGAGGCGGTAAAAGTTGTCGAAAACAGCCAGCGTGATATCAATATTGCGTTTATGAACGAGCTTGCAATGGTGTTTGACCGTATGGGTATAGATACAAACGAAGTTGTAGACGGTATGAACACAAAATGGAACGCACTTGGTTTCCGTCCGGGTCTTGTCGGCGGTCATTGCATAGGCGTCGATCCTTATTATTTTACCTATCAGGCTGAAAAGCTCGGATACCACAGTCAGATTATTCTTAACGGACGAATTGTCAATGACGGTATGGGCAGGTTTGTTGCTGATGCTGCGATTAAGAATATGATTGCAGTTGGACAGGCTCCGAAGAAATCAAAGGTCGTTATTCTCGGACTTACATTCAAAGAAAACTGTCCTGACACGAGAAACAGTAAGGTTGATGATATTATTAAGCGCCTCAATGAGTACGAGATAACTCCTGTTGTTGTTGATCCGTGGGCAGATAAAGCGGATGCCATGAAGGAGTACGGTGTTACGCTTACAGATTTTGCTGATGTAAGTGATGCTGACTGTATTATCGTAGCTGTTGCTCATAATGAGTTCAAAGCACTCGGACTTGAAGATATAAAAAGTCTTTACAAAGAAGGACCGGATTCAGAAAAAGTTCTGATTGATGTAAAGGGAATTTATAATAAGTTCGAGTTTGATAACAGCGGCTTGACATACTGGAGGTTATAATCATGTCTCTTTTTGCAGAAAAAACCTTGCTGATTACCGGCGGTACGGGTTCATTCGGTAATGCCGTACTCAACCGTTTCCTTGATACGGATATAGGTGAAATCCGCATTTTTTCCCGTGACGAGAAGAAGCAGGATGATATGCGTCACGAATTTCAGGTTAAAATGCCTGAGGTTGCAGATAAAATAAAGTTTTACATCGGTGATGTCCGTGATCTGGCATCTGTCAAAAATGCGATGTACGGTGTTGATTATGTTTTCCATGCAGCTGCACTCAAACAGGTGCCGTCGTGTGAATTCTTTCCGATTGAAGCTGTTAAAACCAATGTTCTCGGAACTGAAAATGTTCTGACTGCGGCAATTGAAGCCGGTGTTCAGAATGTTGTTTGTCTTTCTACAGATAAGGCTGCGTATCCCGTAAACGCTATGGGTACATCAAAAGCAATGATGGAGAAGGTAGTTGTTGCAAAAGCTCGTACTACCAATAAAACCAAGATTTGCTGTACACGCTACGGTAATGTTATGTGTTCGCGTGGCTCTGTTATTCCTTTGTGGATTGAACAGATAAGAAACGGTAACCCGATAACACTCACAGAGCCTACAATGACACGCTTCATTATGTCTCTTGATGAGGCAGTTGATCTTGTTCTTTTTGCGTTTGAAAACGGTGAGCCCGGTGATATATTTGTTCAGAAAGCACCGGCTTGTACAATTCAGACCCAGGCCGAAGCTGTTTGTGAACTTTTCGGAGGAAACAAAGAGAATATCAGAATTATCGGTATCCGCCATGGCGAAAAAATGTTTGAAACATTGCTTACAAATGAAGAATGTGCTAATGCTGAGGATATGGGTGACTTTTACAGAGTGCCCTGCGATAATCGCGGTCTTAATTACGATAAGTATTTCAGTCAGGGTAATACCGAAAGAATGAAGCTCACTGAGTTTAATTCAAACAATACTCAGCTGCTGAGCGTTGAAGAAACAAAAGAAAAAATTGCTGCTCTTACATATATTCAGGATGAACTTGCTAAGGGGGCAAAAGAATGAATATACTTATTACAGGTGCAAAAGGCTTTGTAGGAAGGAACCTTTGTACAAGTCTCAAAAATATCCGTGACGGAAAAGACAGAACGCGTCCGGGTATTGTAATTGATGAGATTTTTGAATTCGACATTGACACAGATAAAAATCTTCTTGACGGATATTGCGCAAAAGCGGATTTTGTCTTTAATCTTGCAGGTGTAAACCGTCCGCAGAATCCTGAAGAATTTATGCAGGGAAATTACGGCTTTGCTTCAGAGCTGCTTGATTTACTTAAAAAGAATAACAACACTTGCCCAGTTATGATATCATCATCAATTCAGGCTACCTGTATCGGTCGATATGACAGTGATTACGGCAGAAGCAAAAAGGCAGGCGAGGAGCTTGTTTTTGATTATTCAAAGGCAACAGGTGCGAAGGTGCTGGTTTACCGCTTCCCGAACCTGTTCGGGAAATGGTGCAGACCGAATTATAACAGTGCGGTTGCAACATTTTGCAATAATATAGCCAATGATCTGCCGATAGTTGTCAATGACAGAAATGTTCAGCTTGAACTTCTCTATATTGATGATCTTGTAAGCGAAATGCTTGATGCACTTGAAAACAAGGAGCATCATTGTACTTTTGACGGAATAGAAACTGTTTTATGCGAGGATGGCAAATACTGCGCTGTTCCCGTTACGCACAAAATCACTCTTGGTGAAATTGTTGATTTGCTTGATATGTTTAAAAATCAGAGCAATACATTGCTTATGCCCGAAATTCCCGATAACTCTTTCGCCAAAAAGTTATACAGTACATATCTGTCTTACCTTCCGAAAGAAAAGGTATCGTTTCCGTTGAAAATGAATATTGACGACAGAGGCAGTTTTACTGAGCTTCTCAAGACTGCGGATTGCGGTCAGTTTTCTGTCAATATTTCAAAACCCGGAATCACAAAAGGACAGCACTGGCACCATTCCAAATGGGAATTCTTTATTGTTGTAAGCGGACATGCTCTTATTCAGCAAAGAAAAGTCGGTACCGACGAAGTGCTGAATTTTGAAGTCAGCGGAGAGAAAATTGAAGCTGTACATATGTTACCGGGCTATACACACAACATAATCAATCTTTCCGATACTGAGAATCTCGTAACGGTAATGTGGGGAAACGAACAGTTTGACCCGAATCATCCTGACACTTTTTTTGAGATTGTCGAATAGTAAAAAGAAAGGGATTTAAAATGGATATTAAACTTGATTACAGTGACGTGAAATTTCAGAATAACGGCAAACTCAAATTGCTTATTATTGTCGGCACAAGACCTGAAATTATCCGTCTTGCAGCAGTTATAAATAAATGCCGCAGATATTTCGATACAATCCTCGCACACACAGGTCAGAACTATGATTACAACCTTAACGGTGTGTTTTTCAGAGACCTGAAATTAGCTGACCCCGAGGTATATATGGATGCGGTGGGTGACGACCTTGGTGCAACGGTCGGCAATATTATAAATTGCTCATATAAACTGATGAATGAGATAAAACCCGATGCACTTCTTATTCTCGGTGACACAAACTCCTGTCTTTCAGCTATTGCTGCAAAAAGACTCCATATTCCTATTTTCCACATGGAAGCAGGTAACAGATGCAAGGATGAGTGCTTACCGGAAGAAACAAACCGTCGTATTGTTGACATTATTTCTGATGTTAACCTTGCATACAGTGAGCACGCACGCAGATATCTTCACGAATGCGGTTTGCCGAAAGAACGCACCTATGTGACAGGTTCGCCTATGGCTGAGGTGCTTCATCAGAATCTTTCTGAGATTCAGGCAAGTGATGTACTTGACCGTCTCGGATTGGAACCGAAAAAATACATTCTGCTTTCAGCCCACAGAGAAGAAAATATTGACACGGAAAAGAATTTTTTTAGCCTTTTCAATGCCATTAATAAGTTAGCGGAAAAGTACGATATGCCGATTCTTTATTCGTGCCATCCGAGAAGCCGTAACCGTCTTGAACAGAGTGGTTTCGTGCTTGATAAGCGAGTTATCCGTAATGAGCCGCTCGGTTTCCATGATTATAACAAACTGCAGATGAACGCATATGCGGTTGTTTCGGATAGCGGAACACTTCCCGAAGAATCAAGCTTTTTTACAAGCGTCGGACATTCTTTTCCTGCTGTATGTATCAGAACCTCAACGGAGCGTCCTGAAGCACTTGATAAGGCTTGCTTTATCCTTGCAGGTATTGACGAAAACAGTCTTCTGCAGGCAGTCAGCACGGCAGTTGATATGAATGAAAACGCTGACCACGGTATTCCTGTTCCTACTTACACCGAAGAAAATGTCAGCACGAAGGTTGTAAAAATCATTCAGTCCTATACAGGTGTTGTGAATAAAATGGTGTGGAGAAAATACTGATTAAGGTGAGAATGATTATGAAAAAATCTTCAGAAATTTTCGAAAAAACCTATAAAAAACCGCCTTGTAGCGTAGCATTTACACCGTATCGTATCTGCCCGATAGGTGCTCACAGTGATCATCAACTCGGTAAAATTACGGGTTTTGCTATCAATAAGGGAATTCATATTGCTTACGGACCAAAAGAAAACGGAGTAATCGAGATACAGTCACTGCAATTCGATAAAAGAGCACAGTGGCACATTCTGGCGACACCTACACAAAGGCAGTGTGATTGGGCTGATCATCTCAGGGGTGCTACGATTGCACTCAGTAAGCGTTATCCTCTTCATCGAGGTATGAGTGCAGTAATTGACGGTGAGTTGCCGATTGGCGGACTTTCTTCATCTGCAGCCGTTATTATCACGTTTGTTTCTGCACTTTGTGAATTGAACGGAATTAATCTTACACCGAATGAACTTATTACAATTTCTCAGGAAGCAGAGAATAAATATGTCGGTGTCGCTTGCGGTAAGCTCGACCAGTCGTGTGAGATTTATTGTAAAAAGAATCATCTTTTATATATGGATCTACAAAACGATTCATATGAATTGATTGAACAGCATTCCGGTATGAAGCCTTATAAGATTGCTGTATTCTTCAGCGGACTTGAACGCAGTCTTGCGGGCTCTGCATTTAATATGAGAGTTGATGAGTGTCGCAGTGCCGCGTATGCGCTTAAAGCATATTCAGGTATGGAATACGGAAAGTTTGAGGAAACTCATCTGCGTGATGTTCCGTATGAGGTTTATCTCAAGTACAAAGATAAGCTTCCTGACAATTGGCGCAAACGAGCCGAGCATTGGTACTCTGAATTTTTCCGTGTTCAGGAGGGTGCCGAAGCTTGGAGACGCGGTGATATTGAAGAATTCGGCAGACTCTCTTTTGAAAGCGGAAGGTCGTCAATCTATAACTGGGAAACAGGATCACCTGAATTAAAAGCTCTTTACGAAATTATGACCCGTACCGAAGGTATTTACGGCGGTCGTTTTTCGGGTGCAGGCTTCAAGGGTTGCTGTATGGCTTTGATTGATCCTGATTATGAGGAAAGTATTCTTGAAAAAGTTGAGCGTGAATATATTAAGGCTTTTCCGCATCTTGAGGACAAGTACTCTGCTCACATCTGCGAAAGTGCAGACGGTATTAACATTATCTGATGAGGTGCTGATATGAAGTGTCTGATTCTGGCGGCAGGATATGCAACACGCCTCTATCCTTTGACCGAAAACTTTCCTAAACCGTTATTAACGGTAGGTGATAAGACAATTCTCGACTGGCTTGTTGATGATATTGATACTTCAGGTCTTATTGACGAGTATGTTGTTATCTCTAATCATAAATATGCACATCATTTTGAGGATTGGTCGGTTACAAAAAAACAAAAAGTTACCGTTGTTGATGACGGTACTGTTTCAAACGAAACACGACTTGGCGCAGTCAGAGATATACAATTTGCTATTGACTCATTGAACATTGATGATGATATGTTAGTTATAGCAGGGGATAATGTGCTTGACTTCAGCCTGACAAAGTTCATTCTTTATGCAAAGCAAAAGAATTCTTCGTGCATTATGCGTTATTTTGAACCTGATTCAAAGAAGCTGCTTAAATGCGGTGTTGTTACGATTGACGATAACGATAAGGTACTCGAAATGACTGAGAAGTCTCCGACACCTGCTACAAATTGGTGTTGTCCGCCGTTCTATTATTATACGAAGGAAGATGCCTGTCTCGTGCAAAAGGGTATAGAAAACGGGTGTGCTACCGATGCACCCGGCAGTTATGCTGCCTGGTTATCAGCTCAGACTGATGTCTATGCAATGGAAATGCCGGGCAAACGTTACGATATCGGTAATCTTGAAAGTTACGAAAAAGTAAAATCCGAGTATAAAGGAATAAAATAATAACAGCCGTTACAGATTGGTTTCTGTAACGGCTGATTTGTTTATTGTCCGTAATATGCGTTTTTACCGTGTTTGCGAAGATAATGTTTGTCTAGAAGCTCTTGCTGCATTACCTTTATATCGGGATTGAGCATCTCAGTGTGAAGAGCCATAAAAGCAAGTTCTTCAAGAACAACCGCATTATGAACGGCATTCATCGGGTCAGTGCCCCACGCGAAAGGTCCGTGACTGTTTACAAGAACTGCAGGAATGTCGTTTTCGTTGATGTCTTTGAATGTTTCGATGATAACATTACCTGTTTCTTTTTCGTATTCGCCTGCAATTTCTTCGGGTGTCATTTTTCTCGTGCACGGTATTTCACCGTAGAAATAGTCACCGTGGGTTGTACCGTAAGCAGGGATTCCTCGTCCTGCCTGTGCAAAAGATGTTGCCCATCGTGAATGCGTATGCACGATTCCGCCTATTTCAGAAAATGCATTATATAACGCAACGTGTGTGGCAGTGTCGGAAGACGGCTTCCACTTGCCTTCAACTTTTTCACCGGTTTCAAGTGATACAACTACCATGTCTTCGGCAGTCATACCGTCATATTCAACGCCACTCGGTTTTATAACCATAAGTCCGCTTTCATGGTCAACGCCTGAGACATTGCCCCAGGTAAATGTTATAAGACCGTGCTTAGGTAATTCGAGATTAGCTTTGCAGACTTCTTCTTTCAATTTTTCTAACATAATTACCTCACTTCAATTTCCACGCAAGGTCGTTAAGGAAGAGCTCCTTTTCGAGTGAATCAACAGTAGTATCCTTTGTGATATGCACAAACTCGATATCCATCATTCTTGCCCAGTCCTTCATCTGTTCTGCAGAAACGTCGTAGGAAAGAACTGTGTGATGTGCACCGCCTGCAGTGATCCAGCATTCAACACCTGTTGTAAGGTCGGGCATTGCTCTCCACATAACTCTTGCAACAGGGAGATTAGGCATCGGCATAATCGGCTTGACACACACAATGTCCTGACAGATAAGACGGAGTCTGCCGCCCATATCAACAAGAGAAACTACGATTGCATCACCCTCCTTGCCTTCAAAAACAAGACGTGCAGGGTCTTTTTCGTTCATACCGATTCCAAGGTGGTGTGTCTCAATGCGAGGTTTGTCACCTGCAAGGCTCGGACATACCTCAAGCATATGAGCACCGAGGCTGTACTCCTGACCTTCCGCAAGGTGATATGTATAATCTTCCATAAATGCAGAAGCGCCGTTTGAGTTTTCACCCATTGCCTTCATAATAGCAGTAAGTGCGGAAACCTTCCAGTCGCCCTCACCACCGTAACCGTAGCCCTGTGCCATAAGATGCTGAGATGCAAGACCGGGAAGCTGTTCCATACCGTAAAGGTCCTGGAATGTGTTAGTGAAAGCAGAGCATCCTTCGCTATCCATCATCTTTTTGATAGCGATTTCTTCTCTTGCCTGATAACGGATTGCTTCAATGTTATCTGTTGCAATATCGTACTTTGATTTATAAGTTTCAAAAAGTTCATCGATTTCAGCCTCAGTGACCGCATTCATTTCTTTGACAAGGTCGCCGACAGCCCAGGTGTTTACCTGCCAACCGAGCTTTGCCTGTACTTCAACTTTGTCGCCTTCAGTAACTGCAACTTCACGCATGTTGTCACCGAAGCGCATAACCTTTATATCTTTGCTTACTGCAACACCGACAGCTGATTTCATCCAACTGCCTATTTTTTCCTGAACGGCTTTATCCTGCCAGTAGCCTGCAATAACCTTACGCGGCATTCTGAGTCTTGCGGCGATAAAACCGTGTTCACGGTCACCGTGAGCTGCCTGATTGAGATTCATAAAGTCCATATCAATCTCATCGTTGGGGATTTCACGGTTGTACTGTGTTGCAAAGTGGCAATAAGGCTTCTGCAGAGCAGCAAGACCGTTTATCCACATCTTACTCGGTGAGAAGGTATGGCACCAGGTAATGATACCGCAACAGTTGTCGTCGTAATTTGCCTCTTTAACTATATCGGTAATTTCCTTGTTTGTTTTTGCGGTTACCTTGTATACAAGCGGATAGGGGAGGCACTTACTCATTTCTTCCGCCATCTCTTTTGCTCGTGCCTCTACGGTTTCGAGCACTTCAGGGCCATAGAGAAACTGTGAACCTACAACAAACCAGAATTCATATTTCTTCATATCCGTAACTCCTTTTAAAGCGTTTCAATCGCAGCCTTTTCAACAGGAAGACCTGCAAGGAAGCGGTTGAGGTATGCCTTGAAGCCTTCAACATCAGCTTCTTCCGGATCAAGCTTTGTACCCGGTGCATCAGCAAAGATAGTATTATCAAGGAATTCCTCGAGAAGACAGTCATTATTCTTAAGGTAAGCAGCAAGTACAGCCATACCGTAAGGTCCGCCTTCACCTGCAGTCTCCATAACCCATACGGGTGAATTGGTAGCAGCTGCAAGGTACTTCTGTCCGACAACAGGAGTCTTGAAAAGTCCGCCGTGACCCATAAGTCGGTCAATCTCAACGTTTTCTTTTTCAAGGATAACCATACCCGCTGCGAGAGAAGCAAGGGTAGAGTAGAGGTTTGCCTTAAGGAAGTTTGCAAGGCTGAACTTTGCCTCAAGATCTCTTACTACAACCGGACGGCCGTCTTGGAATCCTGTAATCGGTTCACCTGAAAGATAGTTATAAACTGTTACACCGCCGCAGTCGAGGTCACCCTCAAGACTCTTCTGATACAGCTTTGTGAAAAGCTCACCCATATCAACTTCGTGTCCCATAAGGTTGAGTGTCTCCTTGAAGATGTTTACCCACGCATTCATATCGGATGTGCAGTTGTTACAGTGTACCATTGCAACGGGTTTACCTGACGGTGTTGTTACCATATCAATTTCTGTATAAACCTTTGAAAGCATTTTCTCAAGAACAACCATTGAGAAAATAGATGTACCTGCAGAAACGTTACCTGTACGTGCGGCAACAGCATTTGTTGCAACCATACCTGTGCCTGCATCACCCTCGGGAGGACACATCGGGATACCTGCTTCGAGGTCACCTTCGGGGTCAAGGAGTTTTGCGCCGTCCTCGGTAAGGTTACCTGCAAAAGCACCTGCAGGAAGAACCTCGGGGAGAATTTCTTTGATGTCCCACGGGCAATCCTTTGAAAGCTCTCTGAACTTTTCAATCATAGATGCATCGTAATCGATTATATCTGAGTCAATCGGGAACATACCTGATGCTTCACCGACACCCATTACGTGCTTGCCTGTAAGGCGGTAATGAACGTAACCTGCAAGGGTTGTGATCATAGCGATGTCGTTGATGTGGTCTTCATCGTTAAGCATAGCCTGACGAAGATGAGAGATACTCCAACGCTGAGGAACGTTGAAGCCGAACAACGGTGTAAGCTCATCAGCAGCCTGAGCTGTTGTTGTATTTCTCCATGTGCGGAATTCAGCGAGCTGATTTCCGCTCTTGTCAAACGGAAGATATCCGTGCATCATACCTGAAATACCGAGGGCATCTACCTTTGTAAGTGTAATGCCGTACTGAGCTTTAACCTGTTTTTTAAGGTCGAGATAACAGCTTTTGAGACCTGTCCATACTTCGTCCATAGCGTATGTCCAGTATCCGTTTTTGAACTGATTTTCCCATGTGTGACTGCCTGATGCGAGGGGCTTGAAATCTTCGCCGAGAAGAACTGCCTTTATTCTTGTAGAGCCGAGTTCAATACCCAAATATGTTTTGTTGAATTTGTCTGACAAAAATATCACCACTTTTTAATAAATTAACACCCCAAGTATAACACATCCGACTTGTCTTTTCCATATTTTTATATAAATTTAACATCAAATAATAAATATTGTTGAAAAATTTATATCGCAATGATATATTTAATTAAAAGAAAGGTGTGGTTTTTAATGAAAAACAATGAAATTAATATCCGTGATCCGTTTATTCTCAATGAAAACGGCTTGTTTTATATGTATGGTACGAGAGGTAAAAATTTTGGTTGTAAGGTCGGCGGCTTTGATGTGTATATTTCAGAAGACCTTGAAAACTGGAGTGAGCCGAAAGAGTGCTTCAATTCTTTAGAAAACGGAATGAACACCGAGGTTAACTGGGCGCCCGAAGTGCACAAGTATAACGGCAAGTATTATATGTTTGCTACATTCACAATGGAAAACGGCAACAGAGGCACTTGCATCCTCGTATCAGATTCACCCGAAGGACCGTTTGTACCGCACAGTGACGGTGCTGTAACACCTGCCGAGTGGATGAGCCTTGACGGCACACTTTATATAAGCAAGGACAATAAACCCTACATTGTCTTTTGCCATGAGCATGTGCAGATTCTTGACGGTACAATCTGTTATGCTGAGCTGACCGAGGATTTAAAGTCAATCAGAGGAGACATTACCACATTGTTTTCAGCATCGTCTCCCGAATGGGCAGATGAGTTTGAAGAGGGCAAACACTTCATCACAGACGGACCGTTTATGTGCCGTACAAAAGACGATGAGCTTATAATGATATGGTCAACATTCATAGAAGGTAAGTATGCCGAATGTATGGTCAGATTCCCTGACGGAGAATTGTCTGAAAATTTTGAACACCTTGAACCTCTTATAAAAAATGATGGAGGTCACGGAATGATTTTTAAAAAGGGTGAAGACATTTATCTTACATATCACACACCCAATCAGACTCTTTATGAACGACCTGCATTCAAAAAGCTAAAGGATGTCGGAACTCATTTCGAACTCGTTGTTTAGTCATTATGCACTAAATGTAATGTTGCTCTTAGGTGCTTATGTCATATTTAGTGGTTTGAGTTGTTATCGTGTTTATTTTGTGATATAATTAAACATATTTTTAAAAAGGGGGTATGTTTGTGAGCGGAAAACTTGACGCGGTCGGAAAAGTAAAGTCACTTTTTACTGAAATCAAGACTTACTGGAACGAACCGAAAAAGGGTAATTATGTTCCCTACAAGGAGTATAAAGATATCCTTATAGCTGTAGGCAGTAACTACGCAGGATCAAAAATGCTTGAATACATCTATTTCGCAGCAGGTTGTTACCTGATGATGTATCATTACAAGCTTCCTTATCTCACATTCGCAATTATCGCTATTATCAATATGCCTTTGAATTACATAGGTTCACTTATTTCTTGGTACGTAAGTGATAACCTCGGATTCCTTCCGAAAAAATCGGAACGAAAGGTATACGGAACTTATTTTGCATTTCTTTTAGCCGGAATCGGGCTTCTTTTATGGGATCCCGTAACGCTTATGGATCCGAACAGTGCTTTTGTCAATTTCTTTAAAACACTTGACGGTATGAGTGCAACGGCATTCTTCAAGATAATCGGTACACATCTTATGTACACCGGTTGGACAGGTGCCCGAAATATCTTCTGGAGAAAGAAGCTTATCCCGAAGTACGGCAGATATAAGTATTCGCTTTACTGCGACGTTATTCCCAAGTGTATAACTGTTGTTCTCATCGGATGGCTTCCGCTTTATCTTATCGAGGATATGCCCACACGTGTATGGTGCGCAAACCTTTTGTTTGCCTGCTACAACGTTTTCGGGTTTGCCAATAATCTTGAAACCTGTACAAAATCAATCAGTCCGAATACCCGTGAACGAATTCTTGTCAGAACTTATCCCATCAAGCTTTCGCACCTTTTACATTCAATTATCGCAATAATCATACCCGTAATCATCGGTAGGCTCCGCTATGAATGGGAAGATATCAATGTTTTCAGATATGTTGTTCCCGGTATGTTTGTAACCTTTGCTGTACTCACAATGTTCTTTGCAGGACGTGTTCAGGAAAGAATTCCGCAGCCTCCTATTGAGAAAAAGGTTCAGATTAATTTCTGGGAAGGTATTTTCGGTGTTCTTAGGAATAAGTACATCTGGATTAATACCGTTGTAGGTCTTCTTGACTCACTCGGAAACGGTATGCTTGCCTTTACAACGATTCTTTATCTCTATACCTTCAGACTCAGCGGTCTTCCGTACAGTCTGGTTGTTGCGCTTGTTTCCTTTGCGGGAACACCGCCCGATTTCTTTACCCCGTATTTCCTTAAGAGATTCAGCTACAAGCAGATTATGATTTTCTATCAGCTTTCAAGAGCTCTCGGATACACTTCAATTGCTCTTGCATTGCATTTCTTCGGTAACAATCTTGCACTTTGCGGAACAATATGTGTTGCTATTCTTATCTTTATGGAAGCAACAAGCACTGTTCCTAAATCAGCGGCACACGATATGAATGTGCGTATCACCGACTATCAGATGTATCTTTCAGGTGAGCGACTTGAAAATTATTCGGGTGTTTACAGCTATGCGGGTATTTTCAGCTGGTTCACAGGACCGATCACCTCATTTGTCGGTCTTATCATTCCGTTGATTCTTCTCGCTTCGGGCTTCAACAGTAACTGGGATGTTCTGTTTGTTGACTCTGCAAGATTCAATATCATCATTGTTCCCCTGATTATCGAAATCGTAGGTTATTTCCTTATGACAATTCCGTTCTTCTTCTGGGATTATGACAACCATAAGCAGAATGCGGTTATGCAGGTTCTCCAGAGACGAGCTGAGGTTACCGAAACTTCGGCACAGAGTGCTGAACAAATGCAGCCGACAGCATCAGTAAAGGGGGATTGACATGAGTAAGAAGACTAAAAAAGTAGATCATTTAGCTAATCCTACAGAAGGAAATCTTCTTGATATCCCGGCTGATCAGGTGTGGGACTATAAAATTGACGGTCTCGCTGCTCCGATGATCGGCAAAACTTACAAGAATTACAATATCAAAAAAGTTCTTCTTGTCATTGCTGTATTGATTGTTTTTTCCATATCTTTTTTATTCAGCGTTATCACTCTTTATAAAGAAACGTTTGAGTTTGAGCCGTTGGCTGACGGAACGTATGAGCTGGTAAGATTCAGCAATACGGGTTCTGTCAAAGAGCTGGATATCGATTTTGTTTCAGATGTTGAGGATGAAAAGGTTGTCGGAGATGATGTAGTCGTTACTTTTTCTAAGGAAACCGATAAACCCATTACAGTTATTCATGAATATGCTCTTAACTGTGATGACAAGATAGTAGTTATCAATATCGGTAAGGATGTAAAAGAAATCGACGGCAAATCGTTCTATTCATGCTGGAATCTTGAGCGTATTGAAGTTGACGAAAATAATCCGTACTATTGCGATGTTGACGGTGTGCTTTACACTAAGGATATGAAGACACTTGTTTGCTATCCGATCAACCATGACTGGTATCTTGCAAGACAAAACGGTTTTGAAAAAGAACTCTGGCCGGGTGACGACGGTTATGACGAGTACAAAAAAGCAAATATGACAATGGTTATTCCTTCAACGGTTGAGCATATCGATGAACTTGCACTTAACTATAATGCTTTATCTGATGTTTATCTTCCGGAGGGTCTTAAGACTATCGGCACACTTGCATTCTTCCGTTCAACTCTTATGGA
The DNA here is from genome assembly GCA_045648745.1 of Acutalibacteraceae bacterium. Lineage (GTDB taxonomy): Bacteria > Bacillota > Clostridia > Oscillospirales > Acutalibacteraceae > CAG-488. The sequence continues at coordinate 91,051 of JAZROM010000012.1, forward strand.
AAACATATATTCCTATAAGGGTGAAAGTGAGCAGATTATCGGTGCGGAAAAGATTAATCTTGCTGATGAAGATGTTTATCTTTCTTTACCCGAAGGCCTTGAGAGTATAGGTTCAGACGCATTCAGCTATGACCAGGCATTGACTTATATGTATGTTCCGTCAAGCGTTAAATACATCGGTCACCACGCATTCTGGGCGACTGTTTATAAAGAGGACGGAGAACTTAAGGGCATTTCTTACATAGATGTAGGCTCTGATGAAAGTACATTCTCAGGAAATGTTGAGATGGGTAACAATTGGTTGCCGCAGTTCGATAACGGCCTCTTCCCCAAGGAAATTGAAGTTAAATACTCAGCAACAAGAAAATAAAATAAGAATGAGCGGCCTGCATTTGCAAGCCGCTCATTTTTTGTCTTTTTATTGAACAACAACTGTCATTATGCTTTTTTCAGGTAATGTAATTTTCTTTTCAAATTCACCCTCATAAACCTTCTCGCAATTGTGTGTTGCATCCGTAAGATAGATTTCAGCGTTTCCGATTAAACCTCCGATTTTAAGCTCCTGCTCTTCGGACGGATTTACAATAACAATCACGGTCTTTCCACTGTCATCGACAAACGCAACTGTCCTTACTTCAGATTTATTTTTCATATTTTCGAATATGCGCACCCTTGTCATACCGGGTTTGATGAACGATGTAAAATGCTTGAATGCGTAATATCTGTTGTATTCGATAAGGTTACCGTCACTGTCTCTGTCAAGCAGTCCGTCACCGTTGACTGCAGTCCAGCTCTGCCACGACACGGCATTCATAAGATTGAGATCATCGACAATAACCTGTGCCATATAAAGACCGCTGTCGATTGTTGTGCTGTCAATGGTGAGGGGGAGTTCACACCATTCGCTCATTTCATATTTTTTATCAGGATATTTTTTTTGAAGATTCTCTCCGACTTCCTTCTTTTCCTGATAGTTTGTGTCCATCCAGTATGAGTGTCCGCTGTATGTATCGCAGAAGCTGTTAATGATTTCACTCTCGCAGAATTTTTCAACATAAGCGTAATAACCCCAGCTCATCTGACCGTTTTCGGGACCGTTGAGCTTGTACGGTGAGTTGCGTTTCTGCATCTCGATTGCAAACATTTCAAGTAACTCAATTGCTTCGTCAGGCTCAAAATGACAGCCTTCCTGGCCTACCCAGTCGGGGCTTCCCCACGACCACTGAGGCTCGTTGATAGGGGAGATGGCATAAATCGGATAACCCTCTGCAACAAACCAATCTGCGATTGTCAGAACATAATCGACAAAGGCTTTGTAGTTCTCTTTCGGCAGATTTGACGAGTATTCTTCAAGACCGCCCGATGCGTGACCGCTTTTTGTCATTGAGAAATGCGGACTGTTGCAGAAAAGTATGATTTTTTCTGCACCGTATTCCACTGCATAATCCATGACACGTCGTGCATTCGCATCACGGGTAAAGTCATATTTATATTTGCCTGTTTCTTCATCGAGGACGTAGAAGCTTTCTGTGCGTCTCGCAGTGTCCCAGATTCTGCATTCGGGATTATCTGCTTCACCGCCGCCGATATTGTACCTGAAAATTTTAAGACCGAGACCCTCGTCTTCACTGTAAAGCTTTTTAGCAATTTCACGTGCCATATTGTCATCGGAAATTGTCTGTGCCCACCAGCAGGAGCTTGTACCGAATTCTTCAAAAGTCTGATACTTTTTTGTTTTATCAATCACAATCTGATGCCTCCCGAACAGTCCTGCACACGGCAGAAAACAGAATTGGATAATTGCAAGAAACAGTGCCAGAGTTTTTGTGAACATAATTATCACCCGATTTCTTTTTTTACATTATAACATCACTTTGGTATAAATATCAATTAAATATTATTTTAAATTGAATCTTTATCTTGACGGAGGTTTTATTTGCGTTATATAATATTGAAAACTATATTCAGATTGGACTGAGTTTTTATGGATAAGTACGCAAGATTCAAGTATCAGCCTTGTATTCCTCTTGGTGAAGACGGCAGATGTGTTACTGCTTCCAAGAAGCACACTGAGCTTTCGCGCCGTGCAGCAGGGGAAGGTATGGTTCTTTTAAAGAATGAGAACGAAGCATTGCCGCTTCAGAAGGGCGCAAAGATTGCACTTTTCGGAAAGGCTACAATTGAATACATAAAAGGCGGCGGTGGCAGCGGTGATGTAAACACACCGTACATCCGTAATATTTACGAGGGCTTTAAGACAAAAGATGTTTCTCTCTATATGCCGCTTATTGACTTCTATTCGGAATATGTAGAGAGAGAAAGTGTGAACATTCCGACTCAGGAGCAGATTAATGCTACCTGGGATATCGTCAACGCAATGGAATTCTGCACAAAGCGTGATGATATGACGTACGATACATTTGCAAGCATGCACGTCAAGGAGCCTGAGGTTCCTCAGGAGCTTATAAAGTCTGCTTCAGAATTTGCAGACACAGCAATCATCACTTTGAGCCGTTTCTCAGCTGAGGGTGTTGACCGCAGACCGATAGCAGGTGACTACTATCTTTCAGATATTGAAAAGGATCTTATTGATAATGCTTGTGAGCTTTTCGGTAAGGTTATTATTGTTATCAACTCAGGTGCAGTAATTGACTGCGAATATTTCGCAGAAAAAGACGGTGTGTCTGCAGTTCTTTTCGGCTGGCAGGGCGGTATGGAAGGTGGACTTGCTATTGCTGATATCATCTGCGGTGATGTGAATCCTTCGGGTAAGCTTGTTGATACTATCGCAAAGTCTTACGACTGCTACCCCTGTAAGGATGATTTCTGGGAGTGCTTCGATCACCTTGATTATACAGACGATATTTATGTCGGTTACCGCTATTTCGAGACCATTTCACCCGAATGCGTCAGATATCCGTTCGGCTTCGGTCTTTCATATACTGAATTCAAATTCTCAAATCCAGTTGTATGCGAGAATGACGGCAAGATAATTGCTGTTATTGAAGTAAAGAACGAAGGTAAGGTTGCAGGTAAGGAAGTTGTTCAGGTTTATTACAGTGCACCTCAGGGCCTTCTCGGTAAGCCTGTCAAGGAACTTGCTGCGTTCAAAAAGACTAAGCTTCTTCAGCCGGGTGAAAAAGAAATGCTCGTTATGTCTTTTGATGTTGATGACATGGCAAGCTTTGATGACCTTGGTAAGGTTGGTATTTCAGGTTATGTGCTTGAAGAAGGTACTTATGAGTTCTATGTCGGCACATCCGTAAGAGATGTACTCCTTGCTGACTACGTATATGAAGTTGAGGATTCTGAAATCGTAGATCAGCTCAATAACTGGTGCAAACCTTTCAAACTCAAAAAGCGTATGCTCTCTGACGGCAGCTTCGAAAAGCTTCCGACAGGCGAGGAAAGTTACTTCTACGGTGAAGTAAAGCCTAGCGGAGCAAAAGCACCCGAAGAGCTTGTGAAGTTTGATAAGGTGGGTACCGATATAACTCTCGATGAATTTGTTGCACAGTTCACACTCGAAGAGCTTATGGATTTTGTCGGCGGACACGCACCTACAGGTGTTGCAAATACAGGCTGTTTCGGCGGACTTGAAAGACTTGGTGTTCCTGCCGTTCCGACAGCAGATGGTCCTGCAGGTCTTCGTCTTGATACAAATGTAGGTATTCCGACAACTGCATGGCCGTGCGCTACACTTCTTGCCTGTGCATGGAATACAGATCTTGTTTACGAGGTCGGTGCTGCAGGCGGTGCAGAAGTAAGAGAAAACAATCTCGGTGTATGGCTCACACCTGCACTTAATATTCACAGAGATCCTCTTTGCGGAAGAAACTTTGAATATTATTCGGAAGATCCGTTGGTTGCAGGTAAGAATGCAGCTGCTATGACACGCGGCATCCAGTCACAGAAGGTTGCAGTTTCGGTCAAGCATTTTGCTTGTAACAACAAGGAGGCAAATCGCTTCGGCTGTGATTCACGCGTTTCTGAAAGAGCATTGCGTGAGATTTATCTCAAAGGCTTTGAAATCTGCGTCAAGGAAGGCGATCCGTGGACAATTATGTCCTCATACAACCTCATCAACGGTCAGCATACTTCAGAGAGCTATGAGCTCCTTACAGAAATTCTCCGTGAGGAATGGCGATTCAAGGGTATGGTTACAACTGACTGGGGTGTTAAAAATGACCCTGTCAAAGAGGTAAAAGCAGGTAATGATATGAAGATGCACTGCGGTTACCCCGAGGACCTC